>CAYGNU010000577.1:0-3167 GCA_964351175.1 uncultured Roseivirgaceae bacterium
AAAACTTTCAATGGTAAAAGAGAAAAAAATGCTCACTTACTAACTTGGGTTACATCTTCTGAATTAAATAATGACTATTTTGAGCTTCAACGTTCGGCAGATGGTGTTAACTATGAAACAATAACTGTAGTAGATGGTAATGGAACAACAGTGGATGAAACGGATTATAACTATATTGATAGGAATCCTTTAATTGGGAAGAACTACTATCAACTAGTTCAAGTTGACTTTGATGGGGTCACAACGGTAGTTGATAAAAAGGTTTTATTAGATTTTGTTCCTGAAGATGCTGACTTACAGTTTTCTATCTTCCCGAACCCTACAAATGAATCTGATATAAACTTAAGAATAAGTGCTGATGCTAGAGGACCGGTAAGTATTGTTATGTATGACCTTTATGGTAAAAGAGTAGTGTCAAAGGTTATAGATACTTATGAATTGTTTGAGGATGTGAGATTAAAGCCTGATCAATCGTTACATCAAGGTATTTATTTAATTACTATTGAGCAGTTTGGAGTTAAGAAGAGTAAAAGGGTGATTATTACTGAATAGTAATAATTATCAAGTTATAAATTAATCATATTAAGGAAACAGCAGGCAGCAATGCCTGCTGTTTCTGTTCTAAGTCTACTCTTACCTAAGCTTATTTTTTTAAAACCATTGTTTATGGCTAATTGAACTTCATCTATAGTGAAATCTCCCTCAGGACCCACTAGCATTAAGTAGTTAGATCCTCTTCGTGCTTGCATATACAGCTGATTTGGATTATCCATATCAACAAAGCCTATAAACTTATCTGAACCGTTATTTGCTTTAATGAAGGCGTCAAAATTTTGGAGTTCGTTTAGTTTCGGCAGAGTAGCTTTTAACGATTGCTTCATAGCACTGATGGTCTTTTTCTCAATTCTTTCAAGCTTTAATTGCCTACGTTCTGAATTTTGACATAATAAAAATGATATTTCATCAATTCCGAGTTCAACCGCTTTTTCAACGAACCATTCGATTCGATCAATGTTTTTAGTAGGTGCTATGGCAATGTGGATGTAGAAGTTCTTCTGCTCTTCTGAAATCACTTCAATAGACTTCAGTAAACACTTCTTGGGATTCGCTTCAATTATTTGGCAGGTGTAGAAATTTCCTTTTCCATCGATGATGGAAATCTTATCACCTACTTTTTTTCGAAGTACTTTAATACAATGCCTAGATTCCTCTTCATTTAAAATGAATTGGTCACCAGATGCATTAGGCTCATAAAATAGCTGCACTAGGCATATTTTTGATGTAATTCTTCTACAAAAGAAATATATTCCTGTTGTGCGTCTGATCTGCTTTTGTTCTTTAACTCAGCCCAAGCATCGTGTTTGGCAATAGCTTTAAAATCAAAACCACTGGGTCTTTCTTCATTATTATCGCCCTCAGTAGCTTGCTTGTACAGCGCATAAAGTTTTAATAGCTCATCATTTGCTGGTCTCTGGGTTAACGTTTTTGATTTCGATACTGCTTCTTCAAATTCTTGCATAAGTGTTAAATAAAAAAGGCCAGACATTTTTCAATACCTGGCCTAATGGTTGAAATAAATTTTATCTATTGTTCATTCCTACATATGGGCGTAAGTTTTCGCCTACATATATTTGACGAGGTCTTCCAATAGGTTCATTATTTTCTCTCATCTCTTTCCATTGCGCTATCCATCCTGGAAGTCGGCCCAAAGCGAACATTACAGTAAACATATCTACTGGTATACCTAAAGCTCTGTAGATGATACCTGAGTAGAAGTCTACATTAGGGTACAATTTTCTGTCCACAAAATATTGATCGCTTAAAGCCTCTTGCTCTAGCCCTTTAGCTATATCCAATATAGGATCATTAACACCTAATTTTTCCAAAACATCGTCAGCCGCCTTTTTGATAATTTTGGCTCTTGGGTCAAAGTTCTTGTATACTCGGTGTCCAAAGCCCATTAATCTAAATGGATCATCTTTGTCCTTAGCCTTGGCCATCCATTTTTTAGTATCTCCACCATCTTTTTTAATGTTCTCTAGCATGTTAATAACAGCAGAATTGGCACCACCATGTAGTGGTCCCCATAGCGCATTAATACCTGCAGATATTGAGGCATATAAACTTGCTTGAGAAGAGCCTACAACTCTTACAGTAGAAGTAGAGCAGTTTTGCTCATGATCGGCATGAAGGATTAATAATTTGTCTAAGGCACTTGAAATAACAGGATCAACCTCATATTTTTCAGCTGGAAGAGCAAACATCATTTTAAGGAAATTACTGCAATAATCTAAACCATTATCAGGGTAATTTACGGGGTGTCCAACTTCGTTTTTGTAAGCCCAAGCAGCAAATGTTGGCATCTTAGCTAATATTCTAATGATACTCATGTTTACCTTGTCACTAGATCTGTTAGGATCAAGTGATTCAGGATAAAATGCGGTTAATGCCGTTACTAATGAAGATAATACACCCATCGGATGCGCATTAGAAGGAAAGCCTTCTAATATCTTTTTGATGTCTTCATGAACTAAAGTATGTATCTTAATTTGGCTTTGGAAGTCAGTAAGTTGTTCCACTGTTGGTAACTCACCATAAATAAGAAGATAAGAAACCTCAAGGAAAGTTGATTTTTCAGCTAACTCTTCAATTGAGTAACCTCTGTATCTCAATATTCCTTTCTCACCATCAAGAAATGTAATAGCGCTTTTGGTAGAACCTGTATTTTTAAAGCCAGGATCAAGTGTGATTAATCCGCTTTCTGATCTTAATTTGGCAATATCTATTCCCTGTTCGTTCTCTGTGCCTTCAACAATTGGAAGGCTGTAAGTCTTATCTTCAAATTTAATTTCAGCCGTTTTAGACATTTGTATTTACGTTTAAATGATTACTCAAATTACTTAAAATTAGATCAAATTAAAAGTCTATTGCAAGACTAATTATTGCCTAAAATCAATGGCATTCCATCTTTCCCACTGCCAACAACCACCACTTTACTGTTCGGAGATTTTGCTAACTCTAAGGTAGCCTCAATTCCTCGCATTTTTAATAATTCTGGTGTTAAACTACTATTTATTATTTTGTTGGCTATTGCCTCTCCATCAGCAGCAATTCGCTTTCTTTCGGCCTCACTTTTTTCTTTATCTAATCTAAACTGATATGCCAAA
>CAYGNU010000578.1:0-3159 GCA_964351175.1 uncultured Roseivirgaceae bacterium
GACATTAGCATCTGTAAGAGGCACAGTTCAAGCTGATATCTTGAAAGAAGATCAGGCTCAGAACACTTGTATTTTTTCCACAGAATTTGCGCTCAGATTGATGGGCGATGTTCAGGAGTATTTTATCGAAAATAATGTTAGAAATTTCTATTCGGTCTCTATTTCAGGCTATCATATAGCTGAAGCTGGCGCCAATCCAATTAGCCAATTAGCTTTTACACTGGCCAACGGGTTTACTTATGTAGAATACTACTTGAGCCGAGGCATGGACATTAACAAGTTCGCTCCTAACCTCTCCTTCTTCTTTTCTAATGGTATTGATCCAGAATATGCAGTTATTGGAAGAGTGGCTCGTAAAATCTGGGCTAAGGCCATGCGCGACAAGTATGGCGCTGATTCTCGTTCACAAATGCTGAAATATCATATTCAAACTTCAGGGCGTTCATTACACGCTCAAGAGATTGATTTTAATGATATTAGAACGACCCTACAGGCACTTTATGCTATTTACGATAACTGCAATTCACTTCATACAAATGCTTATGATGAGGCCATTACAACCCCAACAGAAGAGTCTGTGAGGAGAGCTATGGCTATTCAGCTAATCATTAACAAGGAACTGGGGTTAACACAAAATGAAAATCCATTACAAGGGTCTTTTATCATTGAAGAATTGACCGATTTAGTGGAAGAAGCTGTATTGCTCGAATTTGACAGAATCACTGAGCGTGGTGGTGTGTTGGGAGCCATGGAGACCATGTACCAAAGAAGTAAAATTCAAGAAGAAAGCTTATATTATGAGACTCTGAAACATACTGGGGAGTTTCCTATCATAGGTGTAAACACTTTCTTGAGTTCTAAAGGTTCTCCAACCATTTTACCTAGAGAAGTGATTAGAGCTACTGAAGAGGAGAAGAAGTATCAAATTTCAATGCTAGGCAATCTTCAATTGAAGAATGAAGAAATTGCTCAACAAAACTTAAAAGAGTTACAGCAAGTTGCCATTCAGAACAATAACATATTTGAAACACTCATGGAAGCCTGTAAGCACTGTTCATTAGGACAGATTACTGAGACACTATTTCATGTGGGAGGTCAGTACAGAAGGAATATGTAGTATCAATTCAGGTGGAAGTTGTGCTTTTGCTTAATTTCTTGTTCATAGATGAATTTACGATATTGAAGACGCTGTTTTAGAAACTGCTCTTTCTTTTCTGGGGCTACCAGTTGTACGTATTTCAGTCTATCACTATTATCGAGGTCAAGGCTAATAGCTATATCATGGAGATCACAATCATCAACTTCTAGTTTACTACTCGTAATATCGATATACTCTTTAAAACTAGTCTTCAATTCATTACCAATTTCAGAATTTGCATAAGCATCAAACAAGTAAGTATCTCCTCCGGAATATAATTTGGTACCTAGATTCTTTAAATAATGAGTAAGCAAAAAGACATCAGTACATTTTACCACTATATCTGATTCACCGGTATCATACCTTTTCAAAATACTTTCAAGTCGTACTAAAGACCCTACCCTTTCTTTATTATGTGGACTGGCATAAAAAATTCCAAATTCAATATCATTAAGCTCTACATCTACTAGCAATTGACGATATTTTGGCTCAAAAATATGGAGAGGAATCAGCTCACCGGGTAAAGGAAGTATATTAAGAGGAAATATTGGAATGCCTTTTTTTATTGTCATTATAACTTTAACAGTAACTACCCTATTAATGTTGCGAGAGGTTGTATTGTAGTTGTTTAGGAAAATAGCTATTTTCAAATATTCTTTGTTTAATCAGGCTTCGGCATCAAATTAATAACCATTGACATTAGATGTGATTGATAATAAAAAATTAAAAATAATGTTGATCGATGATGATGACATATCTAGCTTCATTTATCGCAAGATTATTGAAAAGGCCGGGTTGACGAAGGATCATATTTCAACCTTTCTTAGAGGACAGGATGCACTTAGTCATTTAGAAAAAACTATTGATAGTGTAACTGAATTTCCAGATTTAATATTGTTAGATATTAATATGCCCGTTATGGATGGTTGGGGATTTTTAGATCATTATTCCGAAAATATTTGGCCAAATCTTAGTAAAAGAGTAGTTGTATGCATGTTGTCCTCCTCGGTATATCAAGAAGATATCAATCGCGCTAACAGCTACACTCAAGTAAGCGACTATATCTCTAAGCCGCTTACGACTGCTGTACTTGAAGATTTAATTGACAAACATTTTTCTGAATCTTAGTAGCTTATTAAGGCATCTATATTTGCAGAATACTTCTTAAGCATTTCCTTCCCTTCCAAAAAAGTAAGGTCAATTAAAAATGAGAAGCCTTTAACATTTCCTCCTAAAGATTGCACAAGTTGAGCAGCAGCATCTGCCGTTCCACCAGTCGCCAACAAGTCATCGTGAATAATGACGTTCCAGCCTTTCTCAATAGCATCTACATGCATTTCCATGGTTGCGCTACCATACTCCAAATCATAAGAATGTTTTACCGTTCTAAAAGGCAGCTTGCCCGCCTTCCTTATTGGAACAAATGGAATATTGAGTTCATAAGCCAACAGCATCCCAAATAAAAATCCACGAGATTCAATACCTACAATAGCATCAATATTCTGTGATTTGTATGTGTCGGCCAGTAGTTGGGTTATTTCTTTACATAATTCAGAATCTCTTAAAATTGGAGTAATGTCTTTAAAAACAATTCCTGGTTTAGGGAAGTCCTTAACATCTCTTATTTTTGCACTGAGCTTTTTAATAGTATCCACAAAATCAAAAATACCAAAATCAGGATGAAAATCACCACCCAATATAATAGCGACTACGAATATACGTCTACCACCACAGAAGGTCAGTCAGTTAAGATTGACATGAAAGATGAGGGTAAAACCGACATGTCTCCTATGCAATTGGTATTAAGTGCACTTTCGGGCTGTGTGGCTGTAGAAGTAGCACTGATGGTTCAAAAGAGGAGAAAAAAGCTAGTGGATTTGAGAATTGAAGCTGACGGAACCAGAAGAGACACTCATCCTAAATATTTTACTGATATTCATATGGTCTTCACGCTTGTTTCACCAGATGCCAATAAAGAGGAACTTGAAAAAGCTATTAAACTGGCCATTGATGGCTATTGC
>CAYGNU010000579.1:0-3156 GCA_964351175.1 uncultured Roseivirgaceae bacterium
ATTTAATTCGCAAGATTTCTTCAGGACTCTCATAGCCAAACATTTTTGCAAAAGCTTTATTCACATAAATAAGTCCACCTTTTTTGTAACTACGATATATACCTTCTGATAAATTGGTATTAATGGACTCTAGTAAACGCTGACTCTCAACAATTTTTTTTTGAATATTCTTATCCTCAGTGATGTCTCTTATAGCACCATCAAAAACCGCTTCTCCTTTTTCATCAATGGTAAGATAGAAGCTGTTTAGCCCCCAAAAGGTACTTCCATCTTTTCTCCTAAAAAGCACCTCCTGGGTCGAACTAGTTTTATCCTTGACTATTTCGGAGCTGGCTCCACCCTTTCTTGAAGAAGGGTTGGCATATAATTTTCTTGATGGTACCTGCAGCATTTCTTCAACCGAGTCATATCCAAACATTTTGACAAAAGACTGATTGACATATACCAAACCTCCAACAGCATGACTTCTGTAAATACCTTCGGTAAGGTTTGTATTAATAGAGTTGATTAACTCCTGACTTTGAGTAATCTCGCGTTGAGAATTTAAAAGTCTTTTTGCACTAAGTTTTAGTTGTCTATTTGACTGCTCAAGCTCTGCCTCTTTTAATGCGAGTTCGTAATTCTGAATAGTTAACTTCTCATTAAGTTTTTTTAATGTAGCATCGGCATCAATGGTTTTATCTATTTCCTCTGCTAGATCAACAGCTTTACTAATATCCGGCATTACATACGCTTGTATGTACCTGATGGCCTTTAGTTTAGCCCCCTCAAGTAATAGGTTTTCAATCTCCTTCCGATGTTTTTTTGACAACAGCATATGGTAATATAAGACAAAATACTTTGAATAGGAATGATTCAAGACTCTTCATTAAATAGCAATAATTATAAATTATGGGTTCTATTATTAATGAACCTAACTGACTAGCTTTACAGCGCCTTTGGGCAGTATGTCAATCTACAGGAAAGTTCAGGCTGTTGAAAAGGTTTTCAAGGCGCTGGAAAAGGAATTGGCCACCTTCAAAAATGGAACAGGATTAAAATGTTTATCTGGCTGCGGACTTTGCTGCCATAACCCAAATATTACAGCCACTCCTCTCGAATTTTTACCCTTCGCTTACGAGTTATATAAACAGGATTTGGCCTATCAGTGGTTAGAGGATGTGCAATCTTCAGGAACGTCATTTTGTAAAATCTTAAAACCAATGATGATAGAAGGTGATCAAGGATTTTGCTCTCAGTATAAGTATCGTGGCCTTGTCTGCAGGCTTTTTGGACATTCCGCAAGCAGAAATAAATTAGGGCAATTGGAATTGGCGACCTGTAAAACCATTAAATCCGAATTTCCAGAAGCCTACCAGAAAGCTAAGGTCCATATCTCAAATAGTGGAAAAGTACCAATCATGACTGATTTCTATCATCAGCTCAGAAGCATTGATGCGGATTTAGGCCGGCAGCTCGTACCTATTAATGATGCCATCGCAGAAGCACTCAAAGTTGTATTGGGTTATTATGCCTACCGAAAGCCTTATAGAAGAAGAGCCTAATTATTTTTTCAGTATAAAATAGCTCATTTTAAGCAAATAGAGGTGCATTTTATTACTGTGTAACATTCGTTACAGACTGCGGTGCACAACCGAGATAGCTTTGTTGAAAATTTAAATGAAATGATTAGACAAGGTTTATTATTTATTATCATCTGGTCAATTACCATTCAATCTTATGGACAAGATACCTTGGTAATAGACAAATCAGAATTACTTCAGAAGGTATATGAGGGAAATCTACAACTTAAAATCGCCAATAAGCAAGTGGAAATTGCACAGGGAGATTTGAGCCAATCTAAAGCTTCTTATCTGCCTACCATAACTGCTTCGCATACAGCCATAGTTACCAATAACCCATTGATGGCATTTGGCTCAAAACTTAATCAGGAAATATTAACGCAGGCAGATTTTAACCCGGCATTACTTAATGATCCTGATCAAACTAAAAACTTTGCAACCGAGATTCAGGTACTTCAACCTTTACTAAATCTGGATTATGCCTATCAAAGGCAAGCAGCCAAAATCCAAACAGAAGCCCAGTTATTACAAGCACAAAGAACATCTGAATACTTAGAGTTAGAAGTTTTGAAAGCTTATATGCAATTGCAGCTGGGTTATGAAGCAGTAGCGGTTTTGAAAAGAGCCAAGCTTACAGCAAACGAAGGATTAAGAGTTATTAATGACTACAATGACCAGGGACTGGTACAAAAAACTGATGTGCTTGCCGTAAATGTAAGAGTCAGTGAAGTTGAGAATCAATTACGTTTCGCGCAATCTAATGTTGAAAATGCATCTGCCTATTTGGCTTTTTTACTTGGCGAACAAAATCAGGACATTATTTACAAACCATCAGAGCGCTCTGCAGAGAATATTGAAGTAGAGGCATTTGATGGTGGCTTGTCGGATGGTCGTAAGGATGTTACGGCTATGGCCATGGCGGAAGAAGGATATCAAGCTATGTTGAAGTCAGGTAAAATGAGTTTGATTCCTAGA
This sequence comes from uncultured Roseivirgaceae bacterium, assembly GCA_964351175.1. Classification (GTDB taxonomy): domain Bacteria; phylum Bacteroidota; class Bacteroidia; order Cytophagales; family Cyclobacteriaceae; genus Fulvivirga. Next base: position 2,538 of record CAYGNU010000579.1, read on the forward strand.
ATTAATGCTTTTGGAAGTTATCAATTATATGACGAAACCCTATTAGGTTTTGGAGCATCTGGCTATGTCGTAGGTGCACAGTTATCATGGAACATTTTTGATGGATCTCGCACCATCGGAAAAATACAGAAATCTAAAGCTGAGTTTGAAAAGGTACAATTTGAAAACAGCCAATATAGAAGTAAGGAGCAAATGGAATTGAAAAAGTCCATTCGTCAACTTCATGATTTAGAGAACAAGGTAAGACTTACCAGTCAAGCATTGGAGCAATCAGAGGAGGCTTATCGAATCCGTAAAAACCGATTCACTGAAGGATTAGAAAAAACGGCTGACCTTTTGGCAGCGGAAACACAATACTTTAAAAAAGAACTGGAATATCGCCAGTCAATATTTGAATACAACCTTACTAAAGAATACTTAAGATTTTTAACAAAATAGAAAATGAAGACGATAAATTATTTAATCATACTAGTGACCCTGCTTACAGCTTTTTCCTGTGGCAGTGAAGATCAACGAACGATCACTGAAACTAAAGCTATACCTGTAAAGGTTGCTCAAGCATTAAGCCAGACTATGGAAGGCTCTATCTCCGCTAGCGGAACAATTGAGGCAAGAAACA
>CAYGNU010000580.1:0-3149 GCA_964351175.1 uncultured Roseivirgaceae bacterium
CTTTTAAGTCGTCAACACACTTACACAAATAGCGAATGCGATTATCAATTTCTCGTAGTCGTTTCTTGTTGTAATGGTAATCAGCATTTTAAGAACGATCTCCCAAACTTGCTGCCCATGAAACCTTAGCAGTGACATCCGGACGTTCAACGCGCACAAGATGATCGTGTTCATCCCGTATTTTTTGCATGCCTTCGGGAGTAATCATTTGCTCGCGTTTGATTTTTGGTAGCGTTGATTCTGGGATTTTTCGCCTCATAAGTAAATGATCTTATTTTGAAAACTTTTGCAAGATAATAATTGATGAACTATCTTTCTTAATTTGTAATAATGTCTTACTATTCTTTAATATAAATACAATTGTATTGTCCTGAAATATTTGATATAAGCAAGAAACAATGAACCAGAATTAGGGGCACATTGAGCACCTGTCTGCCGACAGGCCGGCTATTATGACATCCATTGGGATTGGCAGGAGAGTGGCGAGCGTAAAGAATCCATACAGTGAATGGATTTAGTGAGCAGCCTGTTGGTAGGGCGACTGTGGGTTAAGTCAAATGTGTGTAATTATTGAATGATTCTTTATTCATTTGAGTTATATTTCATTCATGGCAAGTGCAAGTGAAATCAGAAACAGGCTTATTGAAAGATTGATGACAATCAACAATTCCGATTATCTAAAGCCATAGAAAAAAATGATTGAATCTTCGAATATTCGGGAAACTTAAATAGTCCTGAATGAACTACAGAAACTCATGTTAGCTATGACTGATGAGGATATTAAGACCGTTAGAGTCATTGATCAAGAGTCTCTCAATAAGCAGTAATTTGAATGGCTAAAAGAAAAGCCCGCCTGACCGGCCGGCAGGTAGTTTGGACTCAAACAGCCGCCAGTCAACGAAGAAGTATTTTAGAATAATGGGTTAATCGCAATAAATCAAATTCTTATTCCATCAAATTACTTCGTACTAATGTTGCTCAATACATCAGTAAATGAATATTCAATTTTTGATAATTCTTTATTAATCAGAATGATTTCACACTTAACTGAACTACCATCTAACTCATTTCTCTCACTCTTTGCTGTCATAGCATGACAATATTGAGCGATGCTATCTAACTTTTCATTGTAATGATCACCTCTAGTCCATATCTCAACAGCCTCCTGCATAAAAGGAAAATGTGCAAAATTCTTATAGAGCCATATATAATTATCTAGATCATCTGGATGGTTTCTTCCATGAAGTAAAGCTCCACGCATCTCTGATCTTGAACTATCATTCAATAGTGCCAATTGGAAATCCCTTGGACCAAAAGGAACAGACATGTTTTTTTGATAGAGCTTACAATCCTTTTCAGATTCTGACTCAAGGTATTGCAGCAAGTAATTTAAAGCATCTTTTTGGCCTTTAGAGTAGTTCGATAACAAGTAAAACTTTAATTGCTCATTGATTCAAATGCGTAATTCATTTTGACCTCCATTTGATCAATATATGTTACATTCGAAAAACACAATCCTAGAAAATTAAATTATATGTTGTGAGCTTTGATTGAATTTTAGCCTTAACATTTATAAGTACAACAATGTAAAATAAAATAGCAATAAGCACATGTTATTTTATTCGTTGTTTTTTCCAACCATAATAAATGCACCCCAGAAAAATGGTTCAGGATAATCATCACGAATGGTTCTTTTAGCTTTTAGTAGAGCATCTCTAATATCATCGCCAAGCAGCCAGTTTCTATAAAATTCAACCATTAATTTTTGAGTCACTTCATCGTTGATCTTCCAAAGTGAAAGTGCTAGATTTTTTGCACCCGCCAGAAGCAACGCCCGCTTAAAGCCATACACACCTTCTCCATTCTTTAATTCTCCAAGGCCTGTCTCACAAGCTGAAAGCACTACTAAGTCCGTAAAGTTGATGTTGAGGTTTAATGCTTCATAGGCTGTAAGAAAACCATCTTCGTTTGAGTTTTTATTTGTGATATCTGAAAAAACAATTCCAGATTTCTCTAGGGAATTCATCATTCCGTTATTTTTATCATCTAGAAAATAACCATGTGTCGCAATATGAAGTATAGATGGTTTTAAGATTTTTTTTATGTTTTTTTCAGAGGCATCCTCATCCATCAGAGTAGTTACTTCCCAGTCCAATGAACTTAATATATTATTGATCTCTTCTATTTCTTTTTCTGTACCAGGTAATGGGACAATAATGTCTTTATTGATCCCTCTGTTTAGGCTTTCTGTAGATGACCCATTGGTTCCAAAATCAGGGTTTCCAATTAAAATGGCCTTTTTTGTTTTTAAGGAGATTCTATTATTGGATTCTAGCATATCCTTGCTACTATTATGCAATTCTATTTCGTACTTATCAATTAAGAATTGCTTATTATTTGGATCGTAAATCGTTTCTGGGTTTAAGTAATTGTAAACGCCATCTGGACTGAAATAGATTTTATTGATTCCTTTTAGATCATTTTCCAAAGGTTCCCAAAAATGTTGAAATGAAACATCATCCTGATTTTTAAAAAAAATGTTATTTCTATAGTTTTTTATGTATTTATTTTCCAAAGCGTTTCCGTCTGGTATGGTGATCATATTACCGTTCTTGTTATTCTCATTAGCAATGAGTGCTACATACACTACACTATCCATAAGGTCATCCGTCTTAAAATCATAAAGTTTTATCCTCACCATCTCAACAATAGCTTCATCTTCACCAATTTTATCACTTAGATCTTTCCATGAAAACTCAAGCTGAGATTGTGCATAATCTGCTGATAGCCGGGTTAATTCCGAATCCTTCACCTCCAAAACCTGTCTTAAACTATCCATCTTATCTTCAGTCATAGATTCTCCTAAAGAAAATAGACTCTGACGCAGTGACTGAAGCTCTTCAAACAGATCTATAAGCACTCGATCTCTGCTATCATAGATTCTGTTTTTAATAATGTTGCTTGTATTAAGCAAGATTGATTTGGTAGCTAACTGTAGATCAAATAACTCGTCTGCATAACGTGGATTAATGACTATGAAGGATCTGAACATATCAAAATAGCTGTCCAACTCCGACAATAGGTTTTCTCTGTCAGTCTCTCCCAGAAAATCAAATGCATCTGAAATGTACTTCAAGTAATAGGTATTT
>CAYGNU010000581.1:0-3147 GCA_964351175.1 uncultured Roseivirgaceae bacterium
GCATCTTCTCGCATCTTTTTCCAATGTATTGGATCAAACTGGAAAACATGCATGAAACCAAAGTTTTCACGCATGAGCCCAGGAGCTTTATCAATGGCCAAAAGGGCTGCTTCAATGGCTATTGTACCGCTACCACACATGGGATTAATAAAGGCACTTTTTCTATCCCATTTTGATTTTAATATACAAGCAGCAGCTAAGGATTCAGCCATTGGAGCCTTGAAAGGCATCTTCCTATATCCGTGTTTTGAAATGGTTTCACCAGAGGTATCAATGTAAATGGATGCCCAATCTCCTTTCCAATGCAGGTAGATCATGGTTTGTGTTTGATCAGGGCCTGAGTCAGGTCTCCTTCCTTTGACATTATGGATCTTATCAACTATGGCATCTTTCACCTTTAAGTTAGCAAAGCGTGTATCTTTTATTGTGTCATTTTTTACATATCCATTGATACTAATATAACCGTCAGATTTAATCCACTTGTCCCAATCAAGCGTGTATAGTTCTTTATATAAAATATCAGGGTGGGGAGAACGGAATGACTTTAAATGAAACAACACTTTATTTGCTGTTCTCAAATGCAAGTTGAGATACATAGTGTCTGAAAAACTACCTTCTGTTTCTAGGCTAAGGTGATCCGTATTTTTGATTTTGAAACCAAGATTTTTGACTTCTTCTGCCAGTGTTTCAATAATGCGAGGGCCGCATGTTATTACTATTTTATTATTATCTGCGTTCGGATTCACCATGTATCTTGGTTATTGATTTAAACAAATTTTAAGTTGCCTATTGGTAAGCAAAGTTGAAAAGTCTAAATGACTTAGCAAATGTAACAACAAATTACCGCTGTTATGACCATCAATCTATCCTTTCATGAAGTCTAAAAATAGACTAATTTAGAAATTGATTAAGCCATAATGAATATTAAATTAACACTAGTAAGCTTTCTCGTTTCAATGTCTCAATTGGCTTTGGCAACTGAGGATATTTCCTATTTAGATACAGTTAGTTTTAATGTAAGCCTTAATAGTAAAATTCAGTATATAAAATCGACTAATGAGCAATTATCATTTGAAGAAGTATTAATAAAGCTTGAGAATGGAGATTTTATTGATAATGAATCGTCTAGACCATTAAACTTCGGTTATGACTCTAGTGATTTTTGGTTTTTTACTGAATTTGTAGACCAGAGCAATACTCCAAAAGTTCTTGAACTTCCTTATCCATATCATCAATATTTAGATTTATATGTAAAAATAAATGAGACCTGGCAAAAGAGTAAGACTGGTACTTTATTATCATTTGATACAAGAGGTGTTTTTAAACCTCTTGACTATGCTTGGCCAATATCATCCTTAAAGGGTGATAGCGTAAAAGTGATGATCAATATCCGGTCAAGGGCACCTGTTATTGTAGGTTTAAACCTTCGCTCGCAAAGCAATTATTTGATTACAGCTGAGAAGGTTAACTTAATATATGGACTGTTTTTTGGAGCATTGTTAATTATGCTTTTGTATAATTTATTGCTCTTTGTAATCATAAGAGATGTCACTTACCTCTATTATGTTCTTTTAGTATTCGCTAATACAGCAGTATTTGCTACGGTAACGGGTTTTGCGTTTAAATACCTTCACCCAGATTTACCAGAGATAAACTTGTACATTAAAGAGTTTTTAATTGCCTTTCTAACCATCCCTACTTCCTTGTTTGCGATATCATTTTTAGAGCTGAAGAAGTACAATAAGTCAGCATACAACCTACTACTGGTTATGTTAGCCATAGGGTCATTTATATCCATTTCATCCTTACTTGGTATCACCTACGGTTTTTCTTCACTAGTTATCTCCTTCCAGGCCCCTTTGCTCTTAGTCATTGGAATAATAGTTAGGCTGAGGGGTTATAAATTTGCTAATTTTTACATCATTGCCTGGTCAGGTTACCTTGTTGGAGGTTTAGCCATGACACTTAGGAATAGAGGAGTACTTCCTGCTACATTCTTTACTGATCATGGTGCAGAATTTGGGACAGCCTTGGAGATGTTTTTATTAGCCCTTGCCTTGGCGTATAAATACAAAAAGATTAGGAATGAAAAGTCAGAATTGCAAAAAGAAAACATTAGGCTAGTCGAAAAGCAAAATGAAATACTTGAAGAACGGGTAAGAAAAAGAACAGAACTTATTAATTCAACTTTGGAAATGGTGAAGCATCAGCATGAAGATTTGATGAGTAAAAGTTCTGAAATAAATTCGAGCATTGACTATGCACTTAAAATACAGCAATCGATGTTTCCGGATAAAGAAAAACTAGCGACAGTATTTAAGGACTTCATGCTTTTTTATCAGCCCAAAGAAACCGTATCTGGCGACTTCTTTTTTTTTGAAAAGATAAATGATAAGCTTTTTGTAGCCGTTGTAGATTGTACAGGCCATGGAGTGCCTGGAGCTTTAATGAGCATGGCCGGTTATAACTTATTTTACGATGCTATTAATGTTGAGAAATTAGAAAGTCCGAATGCTATTCTAGATTATGTTGAGAAACACTTGCACCTAAGGCTTAATCAAAGAGATAATGTGGTGAAAGATGGGATGGAGGTAGCGATTGTGATGATTGACACGATAACCAAACAAGTTCATTTTTGTGGTGCACAGCGCCCATTGTTAATTGTAGGGCCTGAAAGTCAGTTTGAATTGATACAAGGATCTAAAAGATCGATTGGCGGGTATTTTCAAAACCTAGAAAAAGGCTTTAGAAAACATACTATTCCCTATAATGATAATACTAGTATTTATATGTTTTCTGATGGTTTTCAAGATCAATTTGGTGGGCTTTATGATAAAAAATATTTGTCAAAAAACATGATAGAAAAATTAGTGTCTCTATCTAACCTTGATGGCTTAAATCAAGAAAAAATGCTGGAGGAAGAATTCAATTCGTGGAAAGGAGATAAAGAACAAGTAGATGACGTTCTGGTGTTAGGTGTGAAGATTTAAACTAGTTGAAAATTAGTAAGTTATAATACTAATAATAGACTTTTCAATTGGAATTGACCTCAGGTTTCGTTTAATTAGATAAACATTTTTTAACTTAAATAACGAACTATGAAAAAAGTCTTTTTACTTACACTAATGATGGCATTTTGCGCCTCAG
>CAYGNU010000582.1:0-3145 GCA_964351175.1 uncultured Roseivirgaceae bacterium
TTCACCTACCAGATAGCTATGATGCTCAAAATCCTGATGGATATCCTTTGCTTATTTTTTTACATGGTAATGGTGAAAAAGATGCAGGTGGACAAGCAAATCTTGCAGATGGAACTTTAGATATGACTATAATTAATAAGCTAAAAAAGGAAGGTCCTTTAAGACAAATTAAGGATGGTGTTTGGGACCATACTCTTCCATTTATAATTCTAGTACCTCAATCACAAACTCAAACAGGAGCTAATTCACCGACAAATCTAAACAAAATCTATGACTATGTGTTTGCAAATTATAATATTGATTCCAACAGACAATATATCACAGGCTTAAGCCAGGGTGGCTTTAGTGCATACCAGAATATGAATGAATTTGGTGAGCGCTACGCAGCTGCTATTCCAATCGCAGCTTGGGCCCCTTCTACTATTAATTGTGATAAAATTAAACATATGGCAATCTGGGCCTTTCATGGCGATCAAGATACCACAGTTGGTTTTTCAAGTGGAGTTGGAGCTGCTAATAGAGTTAATAATTGTATTCCCGACACTCCTTTAAAGCTAACTGCTTATGAAGGTGTGGCACACAACTCTTACACTCGAACCTATAACAATTCAATGAGTGGAATTCCCTACGACTACTTCAATAGTGGTGAATCAGGGACGCAACATTTGGGTGGAGATGGTATACTCTATGATAAAGATATTTATAGATGGCTTCTCTCATTTTCATTAGATAATACACCTCCAGCTAACTCTGTTCCAACGATTAATGCGGGAATAGATGTTGAAATAACGCTACCACAGAACTTTTTGCAAATTGTGGCCAGTGCACAAGACAGTGATGGAGTTATCGTAAGTTACAATTGGGAGAAATTGACTGGTCCAAGTGTAACTATGACCGGAGTCGATACTGATACAATCTTATTAGATAACCTCGTTGAAGGTACTTATTCATTTAGAGTCACTGTTTTTGATGATGATGGAGACAGCTCATATGATGAAGTTTCAGTTATTGTAAATCCAGAGCCACAAATTACAAATGGAAGTTATTTCCAAATAACAAGCTCAGGTAACGGTCATATTTACTTGCAATACCATCACGGACAATCAAATTCCGCTTCAAGCCGTGTTGATGTACTTGCTCTTGGCCACACCCACCTAGAGTTCTATATAAAAGATATCTCCGGAGCAATTGACTATAACAATATTCTTGTCGGCCAAATAGCGGGCTACAATACTGCGGAGCTTGATATTTCAAATTATATTACGAATATAGGAACTAATTGGGCAAAGATCTCAATCCCTATTCTAGACTTTCCTCATAACGTAGGGAAACTGGAAGAAGGAATTTTTCAAGTAAAATTTAGAGCAAAGTCTGCTGCGGGTTCAGGAACTTTTGGAATCGATGAAATTCAATACACCGGAGGAGCAACCCCTTTCGTTTGGTATGGAGATGAATATGAAGCATCTGCCAATGAAGGGTACTCTAATAGTACACCTGACTTTATTATTTCAGGCCATGAAAGTACTGGTGGATACAATAATAACCCTAATAACGCTCCTTCACTTCAACCGATTTCAAGCCAAACTCTTCTTGTAAATGAAGTTCTAAATATTTCTGTTTCAGCTAGTGATATAGATGGAGACTTAATCTTATTAGAATTAGCAACTGGATCTCCAAGTTTTGTTTCAATTATAGATAATGGTGATGGAAGTGGACAATTATCGATATCACCAACAACAAATGACAGCGGCACTTTTACGGCCACAGTTAGTGCCATAGATGAACATGGTGCAAGCACAAGTCAAAGTTTTAATATTACAGTTGAAGCAGGAGAGAGTAATTATTTCCAAATAACAAGCTCAGGTAACGGTCATATTTACTTGCAATACCATCACGGACAATCAAATTCCGCTTCAAGCCGTGTTGATGTACTTGCTCTTGGCCACACCCACCTAGAGTTCTATATAAAAGATATCTCCGGAGCAATTGACTATAACAATATTCTTGTCGGCCAAATAGCGGGCTACAATACTGCGGAGCTTGATATTTCAAATTATATTACGAATATAGGAACTAATTGGGCAAAGATCTCAATCCCTATTCTAGACTTTCCTCATAACGTAGGGAAACTGGAAGAAGGAATTTTTCAAGTAAAATTTAGAGCAAAGTCTGCTGCGGGTTCAGGAACTTTTGGAATCGATGAAATTCAATACACCGGAGGAGCAACCCCTTTCGTTTGGTATGGAGATGAATATGAAGCATCTGCCAATGAAGGGTACTCTAATAGTACACCTGACTTTATTATTTCGGACTATCTAACCTCCGGCGGATCAAATTAATCTTAATATTTCGGTATGCTTTCTTCAGATTGAAGGAAGCATACTTTTTCAAAAAGCTTAATCTTGAAATAATTGGAAAACTTTGCGCCTAGATTATATGGCCGTATTAAGAGACAATCTTATTGATGTTACTGAAAATCGTTATATTCGCTATCCTTTTCATCAACTTCTCTCATGCTCAGAGTTGGTTAAAAAAAGCTGATGAAATCTACCAAAAGGCCCAAGAGGTTTGTGATCCTGATTTTGGTGAAGGATTTGATTCTAAGGCCTGTAAGGATCTACTTAAAAAATACACTCTCCTAACAGGAGAAGATTTTGATGGACTTAACTTGTTGACAGATTTTCAAGACGCCCTTGATAACCTTGAAGATGAGATGAATAAAATTGAAGAGTTTCTGAAAGATTCAGTAAGTACTCAATTTGGCGAAAAAGAAATAGGAATTAGCTTTGACGAACCACGCTTTGATGGCAATATTTCATTTCCATCGGGAGATCTTAGCTATAAAGACTCAGATAAAGATGGTTTCTATGAAGTTTATTTGCGACCTTATGCCTTTGATATCCAAAAAGAAATTTTTGACGGTATGATTCTTAATAATGACTTTGTAAAAGATATTATCGTCGAAAACGAACAAGTCTTTTTAGTGGATGATATAATGAAGACTCCTTTAAAAACTCAAGGTCTTAAACTTCTTACTCCTGGCTCAAGTAAGGGAAGTAGAACAAAGAGTTTCTAACTTAAATAATCTTAACTTCTTTCAAATTCAAATACTCTTCACCGATAAAGACTTATGAAAACAATCACC
>CAYGNU010000583.1:0-3144 GCA_964351175.1 uncultured Roseivirgaceae bacterium
TAGTTATCTTATCCATTGTCATCTACCGAGGTAATAGAAGAAAAATAGAAGCTGCAAAAATCATCGCTCAGCAAAAAGAAGAAGTGGAGCGACAGCGCGATAAGATAATTGAACAGCACAAACTGCTAGAAGAGAAAAATCGCGAAATCATAGATTTTAATAATAACCTTGAGACCATCGTAGCTGAACGTACTAAAGAGCTTGATGAATCCCTCAATCAAATTCGCATTTACCAACATGACCTAGCTCATAATATAAGAGCACCTTACGCTTCGCTAATGGGTTTGCTCAATCTAATACAAGATGAGCGTTTTGATTCAAACGAAAATGAGAAAGTACTCCAACAACTACAGGTGACCGGTGATAAGATTGGACTTGTACTACAGGATATTTCAAAAGAATTAAGCAAGTCTGATGCAGAAAGTGATGTCAGTGAAAAAAAGAAGCTGTAAGTTTTGAGCTGTTAGCTACAAGAATCTTCATCATTGTCGCGGTCGTACGGAGGACAGGCAAGACAGTTGTATTTTCTAGATCGAGCGTTTTTAAACCTACCACTAATAACTCCATTTAACCGAAAGAGAAAAACCATCCCAGTTTAAGTTCAGATTTGCTATTTTAAGGTAACACTAATCAGAACAGTTATGCTACGTCTACTTATTCCAATCTTCATTCTATCCATTTTTACTGGAACAGCGTCCATTTCACAACAAAAAAACAGTTCCCATGACCATTTTTCAACATTAAAATGGCGCAATATCGGTCCTGCGCGGGGAGGTCGCTCGCTTGGTTCTACAGGTAGTCCAGGAAGACCGAATGAATATTATTTTGGTGCTACCGGTGGTGGTTTATGGAAAACAATAGATGGTGGAAACGAGTGGTTTCCGGTTACTGATCAACAAATTACAAGTTCTTCTGTCGGTGCTGTAGCCGTAGCAGAAACCAATCCTGATATCGTATTCATAGGTACTGGAGAAGTACAACTGCGAGGAAGTATCACTCAGGGTGATGGTGTATACAAGTCTTCCGATGGTGGTAAAACGTGGCGCGATGTAGGTCTCAAAGAAACGCAGGCAGTAGCCAGAATACGCATCCACCCTACCAACCCAGATATTGTTTATGTAGCCGCATTGGGTCACCCCTATGGTGATAATGAGCAACGTGGCGTTTTTAAATCAACTGACGGTGGTAATACTTGGAAGAAAGTGCTTTATGCTAGTGATAAATCAGGTGCCGTTGATTTAATCATCGATAGAACAAACCCTAAAGTACTTTATGCTACCACATGGCAGGTGTACCGCAAGGCCTGGAAGATGTGGGGTGGCGGACCAGATTCTAAATTATGGAAATCGGTAGATGGCGGAGAAACTTGGATAGATCTTACCAAGAATACTGGCATGCCTGAAGGTCCTATTGGTAAAATTGGTGTTACTGTTTCTCCAGCTAATCCTAATCGAGTTTGGGCAATTGTTGAAGCTAATGAAGGAGGTGTTTTTCGTTCAGATGATGGCGGATGGAGCTGGGAAAAGGTGAATGACGAGCGTAAACTTCGCCAACGTGCTTTCTACTATTCAAGAATACATGCAGATCCATGGGACGAAAACACGGTTTATGGATTAAATACAAGCATGTATAAGTCGGTAGATGGTGGTAAAACTTTTGATATTACCATCGATACTCCACATGGCGACCAACATGACCTTTGGATTGATCCTAATAATCCCGATAGAATGATCAACTCTAATGATGGCGGTGGGAATGTCAGTATCAATGGTGGTAAATCATGGACAGAACAAGACTATGTGACCACACAACTTTATCATGTCATGACGACCAGTGATGTTCCGTATCACGTAGCTGGTGCACAGCAGGACAACAGCACAGTAGCCGTTCCAAGTGACGGTTGGGACAATAAGATGGCCCGTGGCCCAAATCATGGTTGGTACTACTCTGTCGGTGGTGGCGAAAGTGGCTGGATAACTCAACATCCATCAAAGCCTGATATTTTCTACTCAGGTAGTCAGGGTGCGCTACTAACGCGATATGATCGTTCTACTGGGCAGATTAGAGACATTCAGGTCTACCCTAGATTTTTCTCTGGTGAGCCGGCCGATGCCTTGCCAGAAAGATGGCAATGGACTTTCCCTATTATGTTTGCTCCTCAGGATGAGTCAATCATGTATACCTGCTCCCAGCATGTATGGAAGACAACCAATGATGGTCAAACTTGGGAAAAGATAAGCCCTGATCTAACCTATGCTGATCCTGAGACTTTGGGTAAGACGGGTGGTGTGATTACCATGGATATGAATGGTCCTGAGATATATGCTACCGTATTTGCCCTTGCTCCTTCCAATCATGATGTTAATACCATCTGGGCAGGATCTGATGATGGAAAAATACACATTACGCAGAACGGTGGCAAAAAATGGAAAGACATTACTCCAAGCAATCTTCCTAAGTTTTCTAGAGTAAGTATTATAGAGGAGTCAAAATTTAACCCTGGTACTTTGTATGTAGCTGCCAATAGATACCAAGTGGATGATAGAGAGCCCTACGTTTTCAAAACCACTGATTATGGAAAAACATGGAAGAAAATCATCAACGGAATTAAGCCTGGCCATTTTGCACGCGCTATTCGTGAAGATGTGATCGATGAAAACCTATTGTTTTTAGCCACAGAGCATGGCGTTTATTATTCTAAAGACAAAGGCGATAATTGGGAGTCTTTGCAAATGAATTTACCAGATACGCCCATCCGCGATCTTGTTGTAAAGAATGACGATGTAGTCTTAGGTTCTCACGGTCGTGGTTTCTGGATAATGGATGATATCAATCCATTGCGACAGTACAAACCTTCTATGGAGAAAGATGCTGCTACTTTGTACCAACCTTCTGATGCGATAAGAGGCGTTTATTTACCGACTATTCAATATCACTTAAGTAAGCAAGTTGATTCGGTGAGCATTGAAATTTTAGATACAAAAGGCGAAGTGCTCGGTACCTATGTGGGTACTACCCCAGAGTATAAGCCAGATCCTAACTTGCCTTGGTGGCAGCGCGGTGGATCAACCGTTCCTACTACTGCTAAAGGGTTAAATACATTTACATGGGATGCTCGTTACCCTGGAGCCACCACCTTTGAAG
>CAYGNU010000584.1:0-3140 GCA_964351175.1 uncultured Roseivirgaceae bacterium
CGCTTTCTCAACTATAAAATCACTAGCCCCTGTCATGAACTCACCCTCAATGTCTTCCATCGCAAATAATTTCTCATATTGCTTAACTAACGCATTCTTAGGCGTTGTTAAAATTTGAGAAAGTGTCTGCTCGTCAAGAGGGTTTAGATACGTAAGGACAGGTAGCCTTCCTATTAATTCTGGAATTAGACCAAAGCTTTTTAGATCTTGGGCAGTCACATATTGCAGTAGGTTATCATTTTCTACATCCAGAGGGTTTAGCGTATCTTCTGATGAAGCAAAGCCTAATGGTCTTGTATTAATTCTTTTGGCTATATTTCTTGAGATACCATCAAAAGCACCACCGCAAATAAATAAGATGTTTTCGGTGTTTACAGAGATCATCTTTTGATCTGGGTGCTTCCTTCCACCTTGAGGCGGAACGTTGACTGTAGTGCCCTCTAATAGCTTTAGGAGTGCCTGCTGGACTCCTTCACCACTCACATCTCTAGTTATAGAGGGGTTGTCAGATTTACGAGCGATTTTATCAAGTTCATCGATGTAAACAATACCACGTTCAGCAGCCTCTGTTTCATAGTCTGCTGCTTGCAGAAGGCGTGTTAAAATACTCTCTACATCTTCTCCCACATATCCCGCTTCAGTCAAAACTGTTGCATCGGCTATGCAAAAAGGAACTTGTAATATTTTGGCAAGTGTTCTGGCTAAATAAGTTTTACCTGTACCAGTTTCTCCAACCATGATGATGTTAGATTTTTCAATCGTAACATCATCATCAGTGGGTTTTTGCATTAGTCTTTTGTAATGGTTGTAAACAGCAACGGACATCACTTTTTTAGCTTCATCCTGCCCAATTACAAACTCATCAAGAAACTTCTTCATATCCATTGGCTTCACCAAATTAAAATTGGGTAGCCCTCCTTCATTATTCCCGGACTTCTTTTCTTCAGAAAGTATCTGGTTAGCCTGTGTTATGCATTTATCGCATATATGGGCATGTATACCAGATATCATCAGATCAACATCCTTTTTATTTCTCCCGCAAAATGAACAAGTAACTTCTGACATTATTATTTTTTTATAAGTACTTCATCTATAAGACCATATTCCTTGGCCTCACTCGCACGCATCCAGTAATCACGATCAGAATCCTTTTCGATCTTATCATACTTTTGGCCGCTATGCTTAGCCAATATGTCATACAAATCTTTTTTAACTTCCAATGTTTGTCTTAACGAAATTTCCATGTCAGAAGCTTGACCCTGCATTCCGCTCATAGGCTGATGTATCATAATCCTCGCATGAGGTAGTGCCGAACGTTTTTTCTCATGACCTGCAGCCAATAAAACTGCACCCATAGAAGCTGCTAACCCCGTACATATTGTAGCAACATCTGGGTTTACATATTGCATAGTATCATAAATACCTAAGCCGGCATAAACTGAACCTCCAGGACTATTGATGTACATAATGATGTCCTTTTTAGGATCACTTGACTCTAAAAATAGTAACTGTGCTGTTATAATATTAGCAATATGGTCATCGACACCCGTTCCTAAGAATATTATACGATCGGATATGAGGCGGCTAAAAACATCTATTTCTCTAAAATTACCAGGGCGCTCTTCAATAACTGAACGAGTCATGTTTTGAATACTTGATGCGTAATCATCAAAAACGTGACCACTGATACCTTGATCCTTAACAGCAAATTTTCTGAATTCGTCTTTATTATACATATCTCTTAATAGCTTTTAAAATACTCAATGATAGCAAGAAAATATAGATTTATATTAAAAAAGCCTACCGTTTATGGGCAGGCTTTTACTTAACAAGGTTATTAACGAATTAGTTTGAAGCTACCTTCTTAAATTCATCAAGATTGACTTTCTTTTCTGAAAGCGTAATTTTTTCTTGAATCAACTTCATTAGTTTTTCTTCTCTTACTTCGTTATAAAGTTTCATATAGTTCTGACCATTCTCAGCTTTCAAGTAATTGTCGGCAAATGAGTCCATGTGGTCTTTCAATTGCACGGCAGCTCCAGCTCCTCCCAATTGACTTAAAATCATCATTTTAGCTCTGTCAACAACTTCAGCGTTTTCAACATTCACTTTGTTTTCTTCACTGATTTTGTTTCTTAATAAGTCCCATTTAAGAGATCTTACGTATTCGTCAAATTCTCTATCTATATCTTCCTGAGTAATTTTTCCTTCATTAGAAACAAGTAACCATTTCTTCAAGAATTCGCTCGGAACTTCAATTTTAGTTTTTTCTATGAGGTAATCTCTTATATCTCTATTAAGTAATAAAGTAGATTCTCTTTGATAATTGTCTTCAACGGTCTGCTTTATCTTATCGGTAAATTCCTTTTCAGACTTAACGGTGTCTTTACCGAAAACTTTATCAAAAAGATCCTGATTTATCACAGCAGGTTCAGTGCGGTTAATGTTTTTAAGAGTAAAGGTAAATTTCCCCTTAATATCATGGGCTTTGTCATGGCCAATATCTAATAACCTCATAAGGTCGTGATTATCACCTACTAGTTTTTGGACATCAAACTCAACAACATCACCAGACTTTATGCCAACAAACTTCTTTTGCTCTTTCTTTTCTATATTCTCCCAATCAAGTAAAGATTCGTTGGAGATTGATCCATCTACTTCTTGGAAAGTGCCAAAGAAAGAATCTCCCTCTTTACTTACTTCAGGATTCGTGACGTTGCCAAACTGCTTCTTAACATTATCCAGTGTCTCATTTAAACCTTTTTTGTCAAGCTCAATCTTATATGACTTAATTTTTACTTTGTCTGATAGATCGTATTTAAATTCACTAACCATTCCAATTTCATAGTCGAACTCAAAATCCTTCTGAGTTTCCCAATCAATTTTTTGAGCCTTTTCTTTATCTGGCAATGGTTCTCCTATAATTTGAATATCATTTTCTTTGATATAATTACTCAATGAGCTTGATAATAAATTATTGATTTCTTCCACGATGATGGATTTGCCATACATTTTCTTAATAAGACTAATAGGAACTTTGCCAGGTCTGAAGCCTTTTATTGTGGCTTTTTTAGCATATTCCTTTACTTTTTCTTCAACATGAGGTTGGTAATCAGCCTCGTTTAACTTAACTTTAATTG
>CAYGNU010000585.1:0-3137 GCA_964351175.1 uncultured Roseivirgaceae bacterium
GTGTTATTTATGCTGAGAATAAAGATGTTATAAAAATGTATTTTTAACAAGTTGAAATCCATAATCAATTTGGCATAGCTATTGAAACATATATAAGCCAATAAAAAACTACTGAAATATACACATTAGTGTGTCATTTTGACATTCTATTACCAGATTAAAGGAAAATTAAATGTTTAAAAATATATTTTTATCTGATTTGACGGAAGGTGATGCTGAAGATTTAATACAGATAATAAATCCTGACGATGAAACTAAAATAAATCCTGACGAAGTACCTGAAGAGGTTGGTTTACTTCCTATAAGAAATACGGTACTGTTTCCAGGGGTTGTTATTCCAATTACAGTTGGCAGGGAAAAATCAATTAAGCTTGTTAAAAAAGCTTTTAAAGGGGATAGGATAATTGGTGTAGTAGCGCAAAAGAACGTAGATACTGAAGATCCCTCTGTTAAGGATATTTATGAAGTCGGTACTGTTGCAAAGATCATTAAAATGTTGGCCCAGCCTGATGGAAACACAACTATTATCATTCAGGGGAAATCAAGGTTTAAGGTTGATGAAATGGTTTCAGAAGATCCATATTTCAAGGCTAAGATCAGTACTTTGAAAAGTATCTTTCCATCAAAGAAAACTAAAGAGACCAAAGCATTGAAGCAGAGCCTGAAGGATTCTGCCACTAAAATTTTAAGACTCAATCCAGAAATACCTCAAGAGGCGCAAATGGCTCTTGATAATATTCATGACCTTGGATTTTTAACACACTTTTTAGCATCAAATCTAAATGCAGAAGTTAGTGATAAACAGAAACTTTTAGAGATTAATAATGGTATTGAAAGAGCTACGCTGCTTTTAGAGTACATGCTAAAAGAAATCCAGTTGTTGGAGCTTAAGTACGATATTCAGAAGAAAGTACATACCGATATTGATCAGCAGCAGAGAGACTACTATTTGCGTCAGCAGATAAAAGTGATGCAGGATGAGCTAGGTTTTGATGGTCCGGATAGAGAAGTTGAAGATCTTCGCTTAAAAGGCGAGAAAAAACAATGGTCTAAAGAAGTTAAAAAGCACTTTGATAAGGAACTTGATAAAGTACTTAGAATGAATCCACAGGCTGCTGAATATCCAGTGGCAATGAACTATATCGAGCTTCTGCTTGAACTTCCTTGGGACGAATGTACTAAAGATGATTTTGATCTAAATCGAGCTAGAAAGATTTTGGATAAAGATCACTTTGGTATGGAAAAAGTGAAGGAGAGAATTATAGAATACCTTGCTGTTTTGAAGTTAAAGCAGGATATGAAAGGGCCTATCCTTTGTTTATATGGCCCTCCAGGAGTTGGTAAAACTTCGTTAGGAAGATCAATCGCCAAAGCATTGAAAAGAAAGTATGTCAGAATGTCACTTGGTGGAGTTCATGACGAGGCAGAGATTAGAGGACACAGAAAAACTTATGTTGGGGCATTACCAGGCAAAGTGATTCAGAACTTAAAGAAAGCCAAATCATCCAACCCTGTATTTATACTTGATGAGATTGATAAAGTAAACTCAAATTTTAGAGGAGATCCTGCCTCTGCATTATTAGAGGTGCTAGATCCAGAGCAAAATAATTCATTCTTGGATAATTATCTGGAATTGGAATATGATCTTTCTAAAGTATTATTTATTGCTACAGCTAACTCATTGGATACCATTCATCCAGCGTTAAGAGATAGAATGGAAATTATTGAATTAACCGGCTATACGCTGGAAGAAAAGACTGAAATTGCTAAAAAGCACCTTATACCAAAGCAAAAGCGAGAGCATGGCTTGAAATCAGGTGATGTGACTTTTCATAAAAGTGCTATCACAAAATTGATTGATGGCTATACAAGAGAATCAGGGGTTCGTAATCTAGAACGAAAAATTGGTTCAGTGGTACGCCATGCTGCTAAATCAGTAGCAATGGAGCAGGAGTTTGAAAAAACAATCACTAGTGACGAGGTAGTTAAAATACTCGGGGCAGAGATTTTTGATAAAGAGTTGTATCAGGGTAATAATGTGGCTGGAGTCGTGACTGGTTTAGCCTGGACATCAGTAGGGGGCGAAATATTATTTATAGAATCAAGCCTATCAAGAGGCAAGGGTAAATTAACCTTGTCTGGCCAATTAGGTGATGTTATGAAAGAGTCTGCTATGGCAGCCATTTCGTACCTTAAGGCAAACGCTGATACTTATGGGATCGATTATCGTGTTTTTGATACTTATGATCTACACGTTCACGTGCCTGCTGGAGCTGTTCCTAAGGATGGACCATCTGCTGGAATAACCATGCTTACTTCATTAGCTTCAATATATACTCAAAGAAAGATAAAATCTAAACTGGCAATGACAGGTGAAATTACTCTTCGTGGTAAGGTACTGCCAGTTGGAGGTATAAAGGAAAAGATTTTGGCCGCAAGAAGAGCAGGTATCAAAGAGTTGATCTTGTCAGAAAGGAATAAGCGTGATATTCTTGAGATTGATGAAAAATACACAAAGAACTTAACTGTTCATTATGTAACTGATGTAGCTCAAGTGCTTGAATTAGCTTTAATGAAAGAAAAAGTAAAGTCGCCAATGCAATTTACTTTTCCTGAAAAGGTTAATATAGCGAACTAATCTGTTTGCATGTCAAGAATAGCTTTAATCATATTACTATATATTAGCCCTTTATTGGTGCTAGGGCAAATAGGAGGTAAGCGATCTTTTGAGTTTGTGAACATTCCTTCTAATCCGAGACTAGTCGGCTTAGGAGGTGTTAATGTTTCTTTGGCCAATGAAGAAGTTAATTTAGCATTCTCAAATCCTGCCTTAAATGGAGATACACTATCTGGATTAGCATCTTTTTCTTATTTAGATTACTTTGCTGATGTCAGTGTTTTATCCACCATATATCAGCATGATTTCGGAAAATACGGATCTTGGTTTTTTGGAGTTCAGCATATTAATTATGGTGATATAGATAGTTTTGATCCTACAGGAGCACCAATGGGCAGTTTCACTAATAATGAGACTTTGCTTATCGTTGGAAGAAGTCATCAAATAGGGGTATTTACTCTAGGAGGATCACTGAAATTCTTAAACTCCAATATTTCCAGTTTTAGTTCTAATGCTGTTG
>CAYGNU010000586.1:0-3133 GCA_964351175.1 uncultured Roseivirgaceae bacterium
GTACAAGTAATTGACCAACATCACGATCGCTAAATACAGGATCTCATTTTTCTTCAAAAGGCTTAGCAGAGCAGGAAAGAATTATAACTGAAATAAGTAAAAGGGAAAAATATTTCATTCTGGGGATACAGTTTCGTTTTTATAATTGTGAAGTAAGCTATCGAGAACTTCGGTAAAATTAAAGGAAGGTCTTATATCATTATAGCGAGCAATATTCCCAACCGGATCAACTAAGATATAAAAAGGAATTCCGCCACCTTTGTAAGCTTTAAATGTTTTTTGATCCATTCCTTTTCCTCCATAAAGCTGTGGCCAAGGATTCTTAAAACGGGTTATATCCTGAATCCAAACCAGGCTGTCTACTTCGGTAGAAATTCCAAGTATTTCGAATTCATTGCGTGAATATTTTTTATAAATCTCCCTCATATGTGGGAACTCGACCAAACAAGGTTGGCACCAACCAGCCCAGAAATCTAACAACACAAACTTACCAGAATACTCATCAAGTGTATGGAAATCTCCATCTCGATCAGAAATACTAAAAGGTATTGCAGGTTGACCTGGAGAAACAGATTTAATTTCATTATAAAAGTAGGTTAAAAACTCAATGTAATATGTGTAATCTGGATATTCTGATAAATAAGCCTCGTATGTTGGTTCTGATATTTCCATTGATTGTTCGCCAATTCGTTCAGCAACTAAAAACATTTCTGCATAGGCTTTAGCATCTCGGTTTTCAATATACTTCAGTACCTGCAATCTTTTTTCGTTAAGCTCATTATACGCAACTTGCTTTATGTCGTATTCAGCTAAAGACTCATTATGAGCAGCAACTACACTATCATATATTCCAAAAGTTCGTGAATAATAGTGGGTGAAATCTCTGATTCCAGCACGTTGAGCTATAAGCGAATTAAGTTCAAAGAATCCTTTTGCTTTAGCTTCTTTTAGCACTTTTTGTCGTGCGGCATCTTCATCGAATGAAGAAATAAATCTAGCCGAATACTCTATGGCACGGAGTTTCAGAACTAAATCCTCACCAATTGTCTTAAAGTAAAGTGGTTCAAAAGAGGTGTCTTTAAAATTAGATTCTGCGCTTTCAAGCTTTATAGAACTATAGGATAAGGCTGTA
Organism: uncultured Roseivirgaceae bacterium; assembly: GCA_964351175.1. Classification (GTDB taxonomy): domain Bacteria; phylum Bacteroidota; class Bacteroidia; order Cytophagales; family Cyclobacteriaceae; genus Fulvivirga. The sequence goes on from CAYGNU010000586.1 coordinate 1,133, forward strand.
TTTTTCTCCCCGACTTTAAATTTATCCGTTTCCACATTAATAGTAGCATCTAAGCCATCTGTTTCCTTCAGAAAGGTTTGGTAAAGTTCATTTGTGACTGATGAGGGACCTACAATATTTACACCAAAAGGAAACCGAGCTCTTTTAATGGATATTTCTAAATCTTTAGCTGGCTCTACAAAAACAGGATATTGAATATCCTGTAGTACAATCCAAATAAGTTGAGGGCTTTTTAATTCAATACGTTTATCGAAGGAACCATTTTCTACAGTTAAATTAATTCGTTCTTTCTTAGAATACTTGTAATGAAGAGGAGGGATTTCTATATAAAATTCTGAATCTCCAACATAGTCAATTGTACCAGAAACTCTGGTTGTTGAATCAGCCGAACAGGAAGAGTATAGTATTAGAATTGCAATCAGTTTTAAAAATAATATTGGATATCTTTTCATCGTAATTTTGGAGAGCTTTTTAATTGTGGCTATCTCGTTTATTAGAATAAATTTATGTTTGTGATAATAGTATTCTGGTTTACTCTTTTATAACAGATTTAATAAAGAAAATAATTTTGGTAACGATTGTAACAAAATGATAACATCTACCTCTTACTATTTGATAGCAACCAAACTAATGAGAATATAGTTGTGTTGTTGGAATTGTTTGTTGATAGGGTATCATAAAAAAGAAGAGTAGTGAACAAAAAAAGACGGTATTTTTTGCTTTTACTAAATCAATTCCAGTTATCGAAATTGAAAAAATTATAACAATTTCACAAATCAGAATATGATTGAAAGTAACGTTAAAAAAGACTTAGAGTATAAAATAGATTTATACATCAATGGCAAGCTCAGTCAAGAACAAGTCGACGAATTATGGGCTGAACTAATACAAGATGGCTATTATTTAGACTACACAAAAAGTGTAGCTAATTTAAAGGCTGTAATTGAGGAGCGACAGATGAAGTCACGCGTTGCTCCAGTATATACACTTCAAAAAATAATTAATTATGGAGCAGCAGCAGCAGTTGCTATAATTATAGGTGTTATTGGTGTAATAAATTATACCGGAGGTAATTCACTGCTAGATGTTGTGCCTCAGGAGCAATTAGATTTAGGTGTTGTTCGGGGTCCAAATAATGCGGTTAATATTATTAAAGAGGCAATTCAATTAGCTTCTGATGGTAATGTTGAGCAGGCTATTAAGTTATTGGAATCCGAACTTATTAAGGCGGAATCATCAGAACTTATTGCTGAGATGTCTCTTACTTTAGGTTCAATTCAATATAATTATGGCGAGTATAATGCAGCTGTACAGAACTTTGAACGTGTTGTAAGTCAAGCTTCAATTGATAATGAAACACTTGAAAAGGGTTATTGGTATTTAGGTAATGCTTACTTTCAATTGGATAAATTACAGCAAGCCGAACAAGCTTTTCAAAAGACTTACGATTTAAATGGAGGATTTAGTCGCTTAGCTAAGAGTTACTTAGAAGCTCTTGACAAACGTTAAATCGTTCTTTGTCTAATTTTGTAACTGCACCATAATGCAGTTAAGAATAAAACAGGATATAATAAGCCAGCTTTAGCTGGCTTTTCTGTTAAAGGAACAGAATTTCCTATCAGCATGTAAGCTCCCCAATAGTATGGATTTGCATTACCTGTTTTTAAAAGTGAGAGTTTAGCATTTCGCATTGCTTCCCATTTCGAAGTACCCTCATTTATTGAGGAATAAAAACTAGTTGCAAATTCAGAAGCAGATTTATCATTAACAGACCAAAGGTTCAAGGCAAGACTTTTGGCTCCAGCATATCGAAGGGCTCTGCTAATACCCATAATGCCACTTCCTTGAAGATAGCTACCGGATCCAGAACTACATGAATTAAGCATTACTAATTCGCTATTCATTTCGACATCAAATAATTCATAGGCATAAAGAGAAGTTAATTCCTGGCTAGAACTATTATTTAAATAGATAGTAGAAAATAAAGGGTCTTGCTCAGAG
>CAYGNU010000587.1:0-2478 GCA_964351175.1 uncultured Roseivirgaceae bacterium
TTTTTCCACCACGTTAAATCCTCTATTGTCAGTAACGGGTAAATTGTTAATGTAGAAATTTATGCTTTTGATATCTGAAGGAGCAGTAATCCCTAATTTTGCACTCAATTGTTTTTCCTCTGAGGATGATGTTGATACTTCTGGAGAAATCCACGCAATAATAACATCGTCTTCATTAAAGATAACATTTCCGACATTTACATATACTGGATTACTTTTCCCAGAGATCACTTCCTGCCCATACCCAGCTAAACTTCCTACGATTAGGAACGATAAAAAAACTAACTTTTTCATGGCCGTTACAATTAAGTTATCACTTATAAATTATTCTTTGAATGAAATTTTCACTCTTTTCTTCATTTTGAATTAATAAATGTACAAAATAAATACCTTTTGACACCTTATTTCCTTGATAATCAGTAGCATCCCATTCTATATTTTGGTAGCCATAAGAAGTGTTACTTAGTATTCTATCATTTATTTTCCTGCCAATTTGATCATATATCTCCAATGTGACATTATATTCAGAGGAATGCTCAGGTAAACCGATTGGTATAAATATTTTATCACCAAACGGGTTAGGGTAAGCATTGTCTATGCTAACAATCTTGGGAGCAAGGTTGCTTTCAACATATTCTTGGTCGCCAAAAAGCACTTTGAAATTGCGCGCTGCAGAATAATTATACTTGTATTCTCTCTGTTCACGCATGTTAATGGTTTTTCTAGTCACTTCATCAAAAAGTAATAATTGCTTCTCAGAATCTCCCCAGTAGGAATTATCCCACTGAAGTGCTAACTCTTGACCCTCAAGGTTTGAATTGACTGTAAAATTCCATTCGAAATTTTCCGCTGTAGGTACAACGTCCATGGTTAACGGAGAATTGATATATTCATCACGCTGAAAATTAATCTCTAGATACTGAATAAATCTTGGAACTGTATACAGGTCATTCATATCTTTTTCTAGCTGTGCATCACTGTTCATACCGAAACCACTCAATTGGTAAACGAGATCATCAGCTTTTAAATCAATGTCAACTATCCAATTATCAGAATCGATTGTTTCAGTTCTATTTCTATCACCCCCTTTACGCCCTTGAATTGATTTATTTCTGATTACTGGTATATCGAGTGTAATACTAGCGCTTGAGTTTACAAAAGCACCACGATACGCCCGAAGTATATCTCCACTTTGGAATCCACCGTTAAAAAGTGTCAATTGTGTATCAATACCAGCCGGATTGCCATTATACGCTAAAATTTCACTCCAGGATAAATTGAAAAGATAAGGATTTCCAATCTGATTCCACCCACTGCTTAATGAAATTTGATAAGGGTTGGTTTTTGTTGCTTGAGGCACTGATCCTGCTCCAACATCAATAGAGGCAGTGGCAGAAGAAATAAGCCAATATCCTTCGTCAGGATTAATAGATCCTGATTTTTTCTCTACATTATTTCCGCCTTGATAGTGAAATAATCTCCATTTAGAATCATCATATGCGCCCAAATCATCTTCAAATACGGCACTCACGTTTTTATTAGCTAACTCGAATGGGATAGCAACAATCTGGTAATCACTGACATTAGAACCAAATTTTAAGCTAGGAATCGTGTAAGAGTTATCTCCTAAAACTTGAATATGTGTTACGCCTAAACTACTAAATAGCGTTTGGCCTCCTTCTGTGACACGGAAGGTATAACTGATTCCTAATGGCTCTGATAAACCTGTTATTTGTTGACCTAAGTTAAATCTATAGGTGATATTATCTTCAGTTGTTGCATTAGTGGTTAAAATGTTGGTTTCTGGCTCTGTAATTCCATTATATTCAATAATCACTGTTCTATTATCACTTGCACTATTAAGTGTTATTGAGGCCTCCAAAGTTCCTCCATTTACATCATAAAAAGCAGGAAAATTTTCTGACTCTATTATTATTTCCGAAACAGTAAGAGTACTAGAACTTTGAGTACCAAAGGTAGGTCCATTACCACTTACATCAGTCATAGACGCATTAAAGTTCAATACTGCAGTTGGTCCGAAACCAACTAGTATTTCAAGTTCTTCTTTTGGAATACTAACTATTTGATCTCCTCCCAAATTAGATCCAGAAATACTCACAGGCGATCCCAAATCTTGCTCAGCTTCACCATTAACACTAGCTAGTATTTGAATAGTACCTCCATTTAAGCTCAGATCGTTATCAATTGGAATAGTTATTTCTACTGAAGTATTGGAAGCATTCCACTCTCCATCTACAACAGTTCCGCCAACACTTACTACATTTCCAACTTGGAAATCAACTGGAGGTTCAAGATCTTCAACAATAGTAATAAACTGGTTAGAAGAGACATCTAGCAATAGCTGATCTCTACCTGAAGGCCAGTTAATTTCAATTTGAGTGATTAATGTCTCAGTTCCTAAACCAAATTCAACATTAAGGCTATTTTGAGATCCAAATCCGGTTTGAGCACTTACTT
>CAYGNU010000587.1:2488-3115 GCA_964351175.1 uncultured Roseivirgaceae bacterium
CGCTTAGACCCCGCACCTCTCTAAATTGAGTTTCACCATTTTCTGTACTGATATAAATTTTCGCGCCTATGGCAGACTTGTTAGATTCAACACCTTCGAGTACAATATTTATCCAATTATTTGAATTTCCATTGTTCTCATAAAATAAGTTTGGTTCACCGGCAGAAATTGCTGTTGCAAATAAGTCTACATCACCATCCCTATCATAATCGGCCCAACTCGCCCCAAAAGTCGCTTTTGGGTCATTTGTCGGAGACCATAATCTTATGGATTCGAAAGTGCCATTTCCGTTATTTTGATAAAGAAGGTTGTTATTTGTACCTTCTGTTGCAACGAATAAATCTAGATATGAATCATTATTAAAATCTTCCCAAGCAGCACCCAAAGAAGATGAACCATCTAACACAATACTTTGATTTAAAACTTTTGTAAATGTACCATCTCCGTTGTTCTGAAATAAAGAATTATTTTGGGAAGAATAGTTCGAGACGAATAAATCTAAGTCAGCATCATTATCATAATCTGCCCATGAAGCACCTAAAGATGATATATCTTCAATTATTTCACCAGTAATTCTTGTAAAGGTCTCATCACCGTTATTATGGAGTAAAATATTTGACCCTCCAA
>CAYGNU010000588.1:0-3115 GCA_964351175.1 uncultured Roseivirgaceae bacterium
GCTGAAAAGGAAGCTAAAGTTTGATTGTTGGTCATGAGATTCAAATCCAAATCAGGTTTGACTTCAAAAAAATCAAAAACTGACTTTAGCATTTCACGATGTTGTCCCGTAGAAATCAACTGAACCTTGAAGTCAACTTCTTGTGATAACATGATGTAAAGTGGAAGTAGCTTAATTGCCTCTGGTCGAGTTCCTAGAATTATTGAGATGTTATACACTTTGTTAATAGTTTTAAAAGTCTTTCGGCATTCTTTTTTGCATCAAATTCCTCAGGAACCATATCTCGCAAAAAGTAATTTTCATTTCCATCTTTCCACTTTTCTATACAATCTCTAAAATATAAACTTAGCCTTTCTGGATCAGAATAAGAAAAACTCGCCCCACCGTACCTAGATAATATTTTATCTGTAGTTCCCCCAACAGTAGTAAGTGCTACGATTTGTTTTCGCGCCACGAAATAATCTAGCAATTTTGAGGGCATATAAATCGCTTTGGTTGGATCGTTAATACGATTATCCAGCAAAACCAAAATTTCCGAATTTTGCTGAAAACGTTTGGCTTCAGAATAAGAGACCTTGCCCAAGTATTCAATACATGAATATTTACAAGTATTTAGAATATTTCTACTTAATCTATCAGCATCACCAACAAATGTAATGCTAAGTAGATTTCTATCTTCTTCTGACAAATAGCTTAATGAATCAATTATTATCTGCGGGTTTCTTTGTCCTACCAAACCTCCGGTATGCAAAATCCGCAACTTATTTGTAAATGAAGGATTACTCTGATGATTTATATCATCAGCATCAAACACATTAGGGAAATATTGAAATTTTTTAGCGTATTGAGGATAATGATCAGCATATAGTGCTATTGTTTCTTTTGAAGTGAAGGTAATTGCAGAAGCTAACCTGAGACACTTCTCCTCCATTTTTTGGTGATATACATATGCTTTATTTTGATAATTATGTAATGGAGATAACAGCCAAGGGTCACTTAAGTGCATAACCCAAGGAGAATTAATTTCTCCTTTTACTTTCATTGCAGCTACAGAAGAACTCAATGGGTTTGATCTAGAATAAATTATATCTGGACGCTTCAAGTCTCTAATATTAGAAATAATTGAATTATGAAATGCCGCTTTTGAATCGGGTCTTTCAATTCTTTTCTTAAGAAATTTTCCATAGATGGCATTTAGAAATTTACTTTCAGAAATGTCAATTTCTGTCATCGATGAACATCCTATCGCATAACTTTCCAATTCAACATCATACGGCATATGTAGTGTAGGAGAAGAAGAGGTGACTACATCAAATTCAAATTCAGTGTTCTTCGACATGTACTTGAAGTACTTTGCTGTTTGGAGACACTCAGGATCCCTTTTAGGCGGAAAAGCTATACTTATAAATAATACTCTCATCATGATGTATTTTCACAAATTGATTCAATTTTTGCTATTTGGCGTGGATAAGAATTATCAAGAGCGTACTTGATTCTCAAATCTTTTCGTGCTTTACTGTTATAAGCAGGAAGGTTTTTAACAACCTCATCAAATAAATCAATAAAGTTATTTTTATCAATATCTGCCATCACAAATAGATTTGAATCTTTGAACTCATCCGTATATGTTCAAATCATATCATTTCCTGTTCCAAGGTATTCCATTAGCTTATGAGGGAATGCCAGCTGTTCCATAAATTCATCAGATTTATAAACTATTAGCAAACAGTCCAACTCTTTTAAAAAAGAGGCACACTCCTCTGGTTTTTTTTCACCATACCAAAAGACGTTACTTTTTTCAATTACTTCCTGCCATTCTTGATCATTTCGTTTTCTAGGGCCTACTAAATGATATCCAATCTCTTGATATCTATTTGTTATTTCATTTAAAGTTGACCAGTCCAAATATTTAATTTCTAAGTTTCCTAAATACCCTACGTTAATTACATAGTCTCCTTGGAGTCGGAATCGAAGGTTTGACTGAACTTCATGGTACCCATGTCCTATTTTAAAACTTCTACTATTATATTTTTTTTGCTTTTCAAGCAAGAAATTGGTCGTACAAAAGCATACATCAGCAGTTTCTGAGGATAATCTAAATTGATAATTCATATTTAAATCAACGATATGACTAATTGTATAAACTCTGCTAGGGAGGGCGTCAAAATCATAAAAAACAGAGTTATCAAATGACCATAAAATATCAATAGTTTTTTCAATTTCTAGTTCTAGTTCTTTGAATTTCTTGTCTATCAATCTTTGAGCTAGAAATTTTGGATAAAACCTTAATCCGCGAGAGAAACCACTATAATCAATCACCTTAACACCATGCGCATTGTGTTCCACCTTTATATGACTAATATCTGAAGGAGGATTAAGAAAATATACCTCGTTATGTTTACTTAAATAAGCCGCATAGTGATGTTTTGAAACAAAACTTTTCCCCCATGATTCAGGTGATACGACTAAGATAGTTTTATCTCTTAAAAAACTCATTTGATCAATGAAGATATGTAATGTAATGCCATTTCTGTACTTTTCCCTTCTTTTGAGGTTCCAACCAACTCGTTATACCATTTTGCTCGCTGTATTACACTCATTTTTGAATATTTCTTCAACTTTTTTATCATTAACACCAGTTCCATCTCATTAAAAACAGGTTCAACCAATCCATTTTTTATGTAATCATATGAATCTGTATATGGCAGTTTGCCAAATTCATAATAAATGGGATAAACATTAAGTAGAGATGCCTCAAGATGAATAGATGAATTTCCTGCTATATTAATATCTTGACGTTGAAGAAAATCAAAAGAAGTTTCGCTACTATTTTTTGACATACTCAGTCCTTTAATGTCAGGTAGTTTTCTCTTATCTCTGGGATGTAATCTTACTTCAATTTGATCACCAAATTCCTTGCTTAACTTCAGATAAATATTCTTAAATACAACTAAGTCATCTTGTGGACTGAGACATATTCCAATTCTATTCACTTCTGTATTTGTGTTTCTTTTTAATACATATTTATCAAATTTTGGCATGCCAATTAATCCAATCTTGGATGGATCAGAATTTGACTCAAGATATTTTTCCATTGAATCATTACCATCCAACA
>CAYGNU010000589.1:0-3113 GCA_964351175.1 uncultured Roseivirgaceae bacterium
GCATAAAACCTTTGATACCAAAACCATAAATGCTCAGGTTTTGCATTTCAACTTCAAAAAGAATGTCCATTGTTTCCTTTTCAGAAGCATAAGTCGACATAAGCTTTACAAACTCGCCTTCAGCCTCACGAAAGTAATTTTCATTGACCCATAAAGTATCGTCAGCATCAAATGCTACTACTTTTATCGGCATCTTATTTATAGTTTTTCGAAAATGATGGCCGCACCCTGCCCAACACCAATACACATCGTAGCCAACCCGTATTTAGAAGTAGGCCTTTTTTGCATTTCATGAAGTAGTGTGGCGCTTATTCTAGTTCCGCTTGCCCCTAGAGGATGGCCGATCGCAATTGACCCACCATTAACATTGACTTTTTCAGGGTCAAACCCAAGATCATTCATACAAGCAATGGACTGTGAGGCGAAGGCTTCATTAAGTTCTATTAAATCGAGATCGCTGTAGGTTAAGCCTGCTCTCTTCAGTGCTTTTTGAGTAGCCGGTATCGGCCCAACGCCCATACACTCTGGAGTGACACCTGCTATGGCCATAGAAGCAACTCTCGCCATTGGGGTTAGATTATATTTCTTTAGTGTTTCTTCATTTACAATCAAACAAGCTGCGGCACCATCATTAATCCCTGAAGAATTTCCTGCCGTCACACTTCCGCCTTTTTTGAAAGCAGGCTGAAGAGAAGCCAATTTATCCAGACTTGATAATCTTGGATGTTCGTCTTTATCGAAAATGATGTCAGCAGCTTTACGTTGAGGAACATTATAAGCTACAATTTCATTGGCAAATTTTCCAGCTTCGTGCGCTGATTGGTACTTCTGTTGTGAGCTCAAAGCAAATTCATCCTGAGCTTCTCTGCTAACTTTCCATTGTTCTGCCACATTTTCAGCAGTTTCGCCCATGGCATATGGATGGTATAATGCAGAAAGTTTTGGGTTGATAAAACGCCATCCAATGGTGGTATCGTAAGTCTCTACAGCTCTACCAAATGCAGCTTCTTGCTTAGCAGTTACAAATGGTGCTCGAGTCATGCTTTCCACGCCTCCTGCAATATAGGCATCGCCTTCACCTAACATCAATGCCCTAGAAGCATCCATAATGGATTGAAGTCCTGAAGCACACAACCTATTGACAGTAACACCTCCAGTTTCGATAGGTAGACCAGCCATTAGTGCGGCCATTCTGGCTACGTTCCTGTTATCTTCTCCTGCTTGGTTTGCGGCACCAAAGATCACATCTTCAATAAGATTATAGTCTAATGAAGCATTTCTTTCCATCAATTTTTTAATGACAAAAGCCGCCATATCATCTGGTCTTATGGAAGCTAATGTACCGCCAAATTTCCCAACTGGGGTTCTTAAAATATCAACTATGTAGGCTGTTTTCATATCTAGAATGCTTTTTAAAACCGAGCGGTTTGATTTACATTTGCGCTGCAAGTTAAGCCAATAGCCATATGTTACAAAGGATTCAAACCGTATTTCTAATGCTCGTAGCCTTGTTGATGCTACTCACTTTATTTTTACCCGTCTGGACATTAAGGGGAGAAAATGGAGAAATAGTCCAGCAATTGATGGCAATGAAATTAATTGAATTTGGCAGTACTGATCAATCTAATAACGAGGTGCACTTTCCTTATGCCTATATGGCTATTTCTGCTTTCGTTTCTGCCATTATTGCTGTTGTCTCCATTTCTAAGTTTAAAGACCGCCTAATGCAAATGAGATTAGGTGCTTTGAACTCTTTGTTCATGGCAGGTGCTTTAGGATGTGGCGCGTATTTTTCAACAGAGCTAATGAAAGCAGTAGGCGCCTCTGGAAATTTTGGTATTGGCTTATTTCTTCCAGGCATTGCCATGATGTTTAATATGCTTGCGAATAGATTTATCCGTAAAGACGATAGACTCGTAAAATCGGTAGATAGGATTAGGTAAATGAAATTTCATATCTCCATAGTGCTGCTCCTCCTAGCTTTTTCAGGAAGTTGGGCACAGAAGAGTGAAGATATGGACAAACTCAACGCCTTTCAAACATTTGAATTTGGGAGCACTCCTGAGAGCCTTACTGGCAAACTCACATTAGATCTTACCATTTCTTTTGGTGTCAAGTATTATAAATATGATGACAAAGACTTAAGAGAATTGTATGGCAATAAAATCTATGATATAAATCTAGGTTATAGAAATGATCAGTTAGAATATGTAGACTTCTACTTTCAGAGACTTAATCATGGTGATTTTAATAGTATGAAGGAGGACCTAGTAAAGCAATATGGTGATTTTCTTGTCATTGAAGCAATGCAACAAGGTGTTGAGGAGGCAATAAGGTGGGAGAATAATAATAATGTCATTATCGACTTTTACAGATTTGGCAATGATGCCATTGACCTCCTTGATAGAAACAAAACTGTCTTGGCTGCCACAAAACCTATCCAATAAGTCAGGTTATAATCCTCACTTACTACTTTTTAGCTGTCATTTTGTCATCAAAAGTGGCATGGAATAGTATTTGAAAAGGCACTTTTGAATTACTGATTAAACTAACACGTAAACGATTATAAATAATGGAAGAGAAAGGAACGATTTCGATACACACCGAAAACATTTTCCCTATTATCAAGAAATTTTTGTATTCTGATCATGAAATATTCTTGAGGGAATTGGTCTCTAATGCTGTTGATGCTACGCAAAAACTAAAGAGATTGTCTTCACTAGGAGAAATCAATCAGGAAATAGGAGATACAACCATTGATGTAAGTTTCGATAAGGATAAGAAAACCATTACCATACAGGATAGAGGTATTGGTATGACTGCCGAGGAGATTAAGAAATATATTAATCAAATCGCGTTTTCTGGAGCAACAGAATTCGTTGAGAAATTCAAGGATAAAGAAGATGTTCAAGACATCATAGGCAAGTTCGGATTAGGTTTCTACTCGGCCTTTATGGTATCTAAAGAAGTAGAAATTATTTCTAAGTCTTATCAGGAAGGATCAGAAGCGGCTCGTTGGATTTGTGATGGTTCTACTGAATTTGAAATTACAAAGGCTACTAAAGAAGAAAGAGGCACAACCGTAATTCTTCACATTGTTGAAGACTCTGAAG
>CAYGNU010000590.1:0-3096 GCA_964351175.1 uncultured Roseivirgaceae bacterium
GCTTAATACCAATTCGCTCAGCAAATTGCTCCTGAGTAAGCCCAATCTTTTTTCGGAGATATTTAATGTTGTCGCTAATCAAACTCATAATTAATTCTTGAAAATCAATAAATGTTCCTTTTCCTGTTTTTGTGCTAAGTTATATAAATGAGAATGATAGTAGTTGTCTCCATAACTAATACTCTTAACTTCCTTCTCAATTTTACTTACAACTTCTCGAAGTGTTGTTCTTGATTCTGTAAGCATATAACCATAAAGTTCTTCTCTGGTATCATTTGTAACAATAAATTTTATCTGACACTTCCCAGAACTAAGACGCTTACTCAACAAGCTTAATTTATAATCCTTCATAACTAATTTTATTAGCAATTTATATTTAAAATCACAAAAAGCAAACTTATTAGCTAAATATATTAGTATTTTTTGTTTAGGGAATTTGAATGAGTTCATCTAACTTCGTGCCTCAAAATGGAAGATAATTACCGTCATAAAGGCATGCGCAGGTCGCTAGTGCGTATTATTACAGAAAAGGGTATTACAGATCACAACGTGATTTCTGCAATAGGAAAAATTCCTAGGCACTTTTTTTTTGATAATGCTTTAGTAGAACATGCCTATCAAGACAAAGCTTTTCCCATTGGGGAAGGTCAGACCATTTCGCAGCCCTATACTGTAGCTTTTCAGACAGAAAAACTTAATATAAAAAAAGGTGATAAAGTCTTGGAAGTAGGCACAGGCTCGGGTTACCAAGCTAGTGTTTTATTAGAAGTAGGTGCTGATGTATATACCATAGAGTTCAACAAGCCGCTATATGAAAGAACAAAAGTGTTCTTGCCTAAAATGGGATACTCACCAAAGTTCTTTTATGGAGATGGATCAAAAGGATTGGCCAAACATGCACCATATGACAAAATCATTGTAACTGCAGGCGCTCCTACCGTACCAGCAGAATTGATCAAACAATTGAATGTTGGTGGAATATTGATCATTCCTGTCGGTGATAACAAGAAGCAGAGAATGCTCAGGATCACTAAAGAATCAGATAAAAAAATTAAAAAAGAATCTTTTGACTATTTCAGCTTTGTACCTTTACTAGGTGAACAAGGTTGGAAAAAATAACGATAAATTGATGGCTAAAAAACCAAAATCTGTAAAAGAGTCTTATGTAACCATGACGGAATTGGTACTACCTAACGATACCAATACTCTTAATAATTTAATGGGTGGTAGACTTATGCATTGGATGGATATCGTATCTGCTATTGCAGCTCAAAAACATTCTAATAGAATAGTTGTAACTGCTTCTGTCGATAATGTATCTTTTGGCAAACCTATACAACTAGGCAATGTCGTTACTCTAAAGGCACAGGTCACCCGTTCTTTTAGCTCGTCCATGGAAGTTAGGATTGATGTTGAGGCTGAAGATATACCTAGCGGGAAAAAATTTGAGAGTAATAGTGCCTATTTCACTTTTGTAGCCGTTGACCAATCAGGAAGGCCTATCGATGTGCCTGAAGCTATTCCTGAGACTGATGAAGAGAAAGAATACTTTGCCGGAGCCTTAAGAAGAAGACAGTTACGTCTAGTATTGGCTGGAAGAATGAATCCTAATGATGCTTCGGAGTTAAAATCAATTTTCAACTTTGATGCTACCACATGAGTGATCTGAGTTTTCTAAAATCATTTTTAACAGAAGACCTTTATATTCTGAAGGAAGAGAAAAATAAAGCATCAGAAGAAGCTAGTGTTTCAGAACAACACAATGAGAAAGAATATCAAATCAAGGAACACACTAAAGAAAATAATCTTAAAGAACCAACTCAAGAAATAATCTCAAAACCCTTTCCACCTTCTAAGGGATCATTTAATAAGAAAATTTTCATAACGGTTCAGGAATCAGAAAGTGAATTCATTAAGGATAGTGACTTAGATTTTTTATTAAAGATATTAAGTGCGGTAAAGTTAACTCTTGATGATGTAGCCATTGTAAATACTACAAAAAAAGAGATTAATATAGAAGATCTTCATAATTGGTCTGTAACTCATTACATGAGTTTTACAGGAGTAGCTAACTCAATACAAAACACATCTTTATACTCGCCTTTGTTGGCAGAAAAAATACACTTTCTCACCTGTGATAAATTGGACGATATTGCCAAAGATAAGACCAAGAAACAACAGCTTTGGACTGCTCTGCAACGATTGTTCTTGAAATAATGGTTTACTTATGCATGTTTTAATGTTTTTGTTTTAAAATAATCACGGTTATTCTATATTTGCGCAGTTTTTTTCATGGGGCAACAATGCCCTTTTTGATTTTTTAAGAGTATATAAATTAATTTTTAATAAACGAGATGGAGAATATTATTTACGTAGTTCCCGTACTTGGACTGATTGGTCTTATAGTAATGGCAGCAAAATCAAGCTGGGTAAAAAAGCAAGATGCTGGTGATGAAAAAATGAAAGGGATTGCAACTAGTATCAAAGAAGGGGCATTAGCCTTCCTTAATGCTGAGTATAAATTGCTTTTAGTATTTGTAGTAATTGCTTCAATAGCACTTTTCGGAATATCAATGGTGGTTGCTACCACTTCATGGATGATAGTTCCAGCTTTTATTTTCGGTGCTATATTCTCAGCACTAGCCGGAAATATTGGCATGAGAATAGCAACGGAGTCTAACGTAAGAACAACTCAAGCAGCTAGAACTAGCCTTCCTCAGGCATTGAAGGTGTCATTTACTGGAGGAACAGTTATGGGCCTTGGAGTGGCAGGGTTAGCAGTATTAGGACTAAGCTTATTCTTCATGTTATTCCTTAATACCTTCATGGGAGCTGAGGGATCCTTTTATGATAATATGACAATGGTTTTAGAAGCTTTAGCAGGTTTCTCTTTAGGAGCTGAGTCTATTGCATTATTCGCAAGAGTTGGTGGTGGTATTTATACCAAAGCTGCTGATGTTGGCGCTGACCTTGTTGGTAAGGTAGAAGCAGGTATTCCTGAAGATGATCCTCGTAACCCTGCTACCATTGCTGATAACGTAGGTGACAATGTGGGTGATGTTGCAGGTATGGGAGCTGACTTATTCGGTTCATATG
>CAYGNU010000591.1:0-3095 GCA_964351175.1 uncultured Roseivirgaceae bacterium
CACCGCTTTTTCACTCTGCTCTGGGACTTTCAGCTGATCATTAATATGTTTTATGGTTAGTGGTGATTTTCCTTCTTTAAAATTTTTAAGAATTACTAAGCTGGCAGCAAGTGCTACTTTCTTTTTATAACGCAAGCTAAATCCTTCAGCCTTTATATTGCTTTCATAATTATCAATATTCTGAATTGAATAAGATATTTCTGAGCCAAATAGCACAATCATCCAGCTGGTTTGTAACCAAATTAGAAATAGTGGTAGTGCAGCAAAACTACCATAAATCGCATTGTATCGTGACACCCCAATACCAAACTCGAATAGCATTAGTTGAAAGAGTTGAAAAAACGTGCCCGCAATAACCCCACCGATAATGGCTGATTTAATATTAACTGAGGTATTGGGCATGATGATATACAAGAGTGTAAACAACAGCCAGTATAGCGTCATCGGTAAAATTTTCAAGGCAGGAATAATAACTCCTTTAAACCAACCTAGCAGTTCTATTTCACTGGTCAGTTCTGTAATCTGCGTAGCTACATAAGTAGTGATACCATTAGCCAAAATGATAAGTATAAAGCCAAATATCATTACTGTGATATAATCGGTCAACATTCTGGTCATGCTTCGTGCTTTATGAACGTACCAAATATCATTGAACGACTCTTCGATATTATTCAAGAGTTTCATCACAGAGTAAAATAGAAAGACCACACCTATGCCTGCAACAAGTCCTCCGCTGGTCGAATCCAATAGATTATGTGCAAACTCCACACTCTGATTAATTATCTCCTCTTGACCTTGGAAATAATTGGCCAATTGTTCATCAAGCACTTTATCTAAACCAAAGCCTTTAGCGAGTGCAAAAGCAATGGCTATTATAGGTACAAATGATAGTAATGAAAAGTAAGTAAGGGCTGAAGCACGTAAGGCAATTTTATCTTCCTGAACACCCTTTGCTGCAAGTATAACTACTTTAATAATCTTATAGAAAAATTGCTGGCGAGCCGATATTTTCTTAAAATCTATTTCCCAAATATCAACTTTAAAAAAGTTAATCAATCTTTTAATTGGACTGTCTTTCATATCTACAGTGCGATAAAACACATTTTAATAAATAATCCTTCATGAAGCTAATAAACTTCATTTCAACTGCACTATTTCTGAAAGAAAAATTCAATGTGAATATAAGGCATAAAAAAAGCGACTCGTTTGAGTCGCTTTCATTTTTTCAATGCTTTTTCTTATAAACCGATTGGCACTCTTACCATTGTATCATCCCAAGCGATGATCATATGTGCACCTGGCTCAGCTTCTTCAAACATGATACTTAAGTTTTCTACTGTACTTTCAGTCTTTTGCTTTGGTACTTTTATAGTAGTTACCATGCTTTCTTCTGGTTTGTAGGCATATTGTCCCCATCCATCAGTATCTGTACTAAAGTGGATTGTCCAATCATCTTCTCCTAGTAAAGCATACATAGTGTATCTACCAGCAGCTACTTTTTTACCGTCAATAGTAACATCTTGAAAAAACATGATTTCAGTAGACTCGTTAGCACCTATTCTCCAGATATTACCTGGCTTCTCTAAGTCAGTAAATACTTTTCTGCCTTTGGCCTGTGGTCTAGAATAAGTAACACGAATAACAGGTACTGCATTTTTTTCTGCATCAGTTTTGCCAAAAGCTCTGAAGGCAACTCTTGGTGGATAATAAGCCATATCCATTGGGCTACCGTCCAATGCTGGAAATTCCTGAGCACCTGCTTCAGGGCTTGCCGCTAAGCAAGTAAGAACAACTAATGTTAGTAATAAGATTTTTTTCATTTTATAAAGTTTAAATGGTTCAACACTATAAATGTAATTAATTAAAAAAGGTTTAAAATGTCGGCCAATAGCTAAAATTGTGTTTAATGAAAATCATGAGACTAGAAAGCTTATTTAATTATTGTCCAAGAGGTAAACTCGAACTAGCTCTTAGCTTTCATTAATTGCTGCTTGGACTAGCTGGGATTGGCGTCATCTAAGGGCAAAACTTCACTCAATTCTAAGTACAAAAACCCTAGTTAGTCCAGATGTCTGCTTTTTGAAATTTAGTTTGTTCTGTGTTGATAAAAAACTTAAGGTATCAATTGACAAGTTCTCCTGGCCTAATACGTAATATAAATTCTCGTTATTAGCCTTGAAATACTTTTTCTTCATTTGGAATGATGCATAAGCATTTTCAGGTATTTCAAATTTAATATCATTATCAACATAATGGCTTCTATGAAAACTTCCATTCATATCTACAATACGATAATCTAATGCCTCACTTTGATCAACGGATCTAAACTTGACACTATCCAACTTTATCATATTGAAACTAACGTGATTTTCAGTATGGTTAAAAATCATAAACATTGACCTCTTGGAGCAAGAAGTGCAGAATAAAAGTAAGATTAAGAAGGTTAGAGAAAATTGTTTCATCTGGCACTAACTCTAATCAGAATATCAACCTTACCTCCCAAAATCATCCTGCACCCTGACAATATCATCTTCATCAGAAGGCATATTTGCATCGGTATGCTGCCAAATTTCAGCTAGGACTCCCCAATTAGCTAATCCAACCAAGCGGTGTCTTTGTCCCTGAACTAATCTTATTTCATCTCCTGATTTTAATGTCTTTATCTCATCTTCCTCATCAGTGAAGCTGGTTATCACCCCAACATTGTTGGAGAGACTGCGCCAAATCTCCGCTCTTCTGTTATGGTATTGCCATGATAATCTCTTACCTGGCTCCACCACTAGTATTTTAGGGCTTAGTTTACCACTTATACGCAATGAAGACAATTCGATACCCGGAAAGAATAATTCGGCAAATTGTTGCGCTTGGTCTTCATCAATCACAAAAAAACCTCCCCATGGTCTGTCAAAATCCTTGGATACAACTTTTATTTCTAAAGAAGTAAGATAATCTGCTATCTCCTGAAATATGTCGTAGCGCTCAGCGCTTTTAAGTTCTAGTTGCATTTATTTTTTAGTCCCTTTATCCGATTTAACCTCTAAAATAAGATTAAAAGTTGTCTTAATGGCGCTTCCAATTAATTTACTGCATTCAAA
>CAYGNU010000592.1:0-3081 GCA_964351175.1 uncultured Roseivirgaceae bacterium
GAATTGAGGGTTGGATTAATATTGGAAAACGGATAAAAAAGCTCTTCAAAAATAAAGAGTTAGTGGCAGTAGATAAGGATGGAGCCAGTTTATTGGCAATAGAGTTTATATCGAATTTGGAGTCAATTAAATCTCTGGAAAAGGAAAATGAGCATGAAATAAACTTAGTGCGTCTAGACGGAATGTTTGGAGACGGCAGAAAACCAGATGATTTAATTTCGAAACCTTATAACTACTTCGTTCAGACGTATCTCATCAACAATGAAAAACATTATGTTATTGGGATTAAATCAACTGGGGAAGTTAACCTGATTAAATGCTTTGAGTTTGGAAACCCTTATGGAATCAGTGAATTAACAATAACCCCAAAACAAGACTTATAAAAAATGGGACAATTTGCAGACATATACATTGCTGTTAAAACAAGGTATAAGCAAAAGGGAATTGACTTTTTGAATCATTTTCTATCGCAGAGAGAGGAAAGTGCAGATGAATACGAATTTCCTCAATACACGAGTAAAACGGAAATAGAATTTGACTCTGTTGATGATTTGATGAATTATTTGGAAACTGATAAAAACGCAGAATACAACCTTTATTGGAGAAGCACAGATAATTCTAATCCAAATAAGCATGGAATGCTTTTTTACACTAAAGATGAAGCAATAATTTTTGGAATATCAAGAGATGCTGATATTGGTGGCAACTCAAACACTGAGAACGAAGATGAATGTCTAAACTTGATGAAGGAATATTTTCAAACGGACATAGGCTACATCACTTATGAAGACACTCCATCTGACAGCTACAATGAGTTTATTGAGAAAGTAAATGAATTAAAAAATAATTCGACACCACAATAACTAAGCATTCGGCTTGCCGATAGGCCAAAGCTGAATGCAGTGTTGACGAATCCGGATCTTGCTATGGGGAATACTGTTTATTGAGTAATTGATTTGAGGTAGTGCTTTTGGTCAATTTGATTTGATGACCATCACGCTCACTGGTTTTTCTCTTCCTTGGTTGACTTGTGGTGCGCAGAGCCCTCGAGCAGACTCAGGCAAGTAAGGGTGCAAAAGGTTTTCGCCAAAGACTCGACTACTTGGCTCAAAACACAGAATTCATTAGCTTACATCTCAATTTAGTCTGGGTGGCATACGCGTGCTAGCTTGGCGTTAGAAATAATACAACTAGCTAGTTTAATACTTTTGTATACACTTATAAGCAAATTTACCAATAAAGGATCTCATTTAATTGCGACCAAAGGATATGAAAAATAGAAATGTAATCCCTACGGCCCTAATGGCTCTGTTAATGATTGCTTGTTGTCGGGAAGAAACTTATGAGGTAATCATTACGGGGATAGAATCAAGAGTATTGACCCTAGATGGAGTCAATTTTATAGAGTATGATATGCAAACTCCAATTGATAAAGAAGATTTGATTATTGAAATCACACTTAATGAAGTTGAAAGAATTGCTTCAAGTGAACATTTTAAAAACAAGAAAACAGATGCACAGGTTTTAAAAGCAGCGGTAGTTCCTTGTGGCGATCAGATTGTAATTTATAAGAACAGACTGGAGAGCGTTAAAGTAGAAGTACTTGACTCTGATAACAACGATGCGCGAATTGATATTACAAGTCAGGTGATTATTCAGGGGACTCAGAAATCCATCTCAGAATACATTTCTGAGAACAATCCAGGCATAAGAGGTTTTTTGATTGAATTATCTGATATCAGCAACATACCAGATCGTATAGAATATGAAATTGAAGCTACCCTGAATGACGGGACTAAGATTAATGCGTCAAATGGAATAATAGCTTTTAACTAAAGAATCTGGGTATTGATTTTTGCCTTTTTAATAATTTACTAACAATTGAATATTAAAAAGCAACTATTTCTAACCTATGCTAAAAATGAATTTACGATCTGAGTGCTTAGAAAACTATTTGTGAACCAGAAACTCTTACGATTCTAGCAGATGTAGCGCATACTCATTTTAGCTTGACGCTAGCATTCACTGCGCACGGATAGTACATATTTGAAATCTAAATTTTGTATTTTCATAAACGGAACATAAAGCGAACAACATGGAATCATTTTTAATAATCACATTTTATATTTTAACTCTCACTCTTTGGCTATGGGCAATTGTTGACATTACTCGATGGAGGCGCAATGAACCCAAGTCAACAACATTCTGGTTTTGGTTGATTATATTTTTTCCTGTCATTGGATCAATTCTTTATTTTCAACTAAAGGACAGATGGCTTAAGTCAAGAGCTAGAGAATTCCGCCCATCATTCCATAGGAACGTCTAACCAACCAATTTTTCTCACAATTCGGCCTTAAACGTTTAACAGAACCTTCCTGGGTTTTCCTCTACAGGCTAATAACCAAACTGCCTGAGAAAAAACAAATGCCAACAAGTGATATGGTCGTATGGCCTTACTTAGCCATCTGCCAGGAGTGTGCGCAACATCCCGCTTATCTGCCGTCAAGAACCTGAAGTGCTTTCTTCATCTCTCCTGCATGGGCGCTATCATCACACTCAACGCCTTTTTCTGCCTTCATCTTTCATCACTCCAGCAGATTCACTAATTTCATCACCATTAAAAAAGCTCGCAGGTCACAGCGCCATATTTGAGCGGCAAGCCCAATTTGATTATATAGATGAAGGAACATTAACTTATTTTAGCAAATCGGTATGGAGAAAGACTTTGGCTTATTACAAACGCAATGCCTCAACTGTGGAACATCCATTAAGGGAGACTTTTGCCACAGCTGCGGCCAACATGTCCGCGATAATTTAGACCGCTCCCTTGGTCGGCTGTTAGGCGAGTTTTTTGGCAATATCTTATTTTTTGACAACCGTTTTTTTCTAAGTATTCGGTATCTCTTCAGATTTCCCAGCAGTATGACTGTAGAGTTTTTGGAAGGTAAACGCAAAAAATTCATCTCGCCTATCACTTTATTCTTGTTCATCAATCTAATTTACTTTTTCGTCAATCCTCTATCAGACTACTCCCTTTCACTCTACGACCAAGCTAATTCACAACCCTATAGTGAGTGGACC
>CAYGNU010000593.1:0-3077 GCA_964351175.1 uncultured Roseivirgaceae bacterium
TAAATCTTCTTCTTCCCATCTCTACTGAATTAATACCTGCCTGAATGTCTTGCCACAAGTTATCGGTAGTGAGTATATCTGTTTCTAAGGCTTCGTAAATAGGAATTTCTTGATCAGACAAAAGCTCAAATCCATAATCATTCATCGCTATGCTAAAAGTGATAGGTATCATTTTTGAAATTCTCAAAGCCAATAGTGCAGCAATACCTTCATGAACTGCACGCCCTTCAAAGGGGTACATCAGCAAATGAAATCCTTCTTTACTGTTAAAGTATTCAACTAGAAATTCTTTCTTATTTGGCAGGTGGGATCTTTCTTTTTGTAAATCCATCAAAGGCTTAAGAAACCTGAGTTCTACATCCTTTTGATTAGGTTTGGTCAGCTCATCCAATTTCTCTCTCAACATAACAGATAGCTGCGAAGAAAGTGGCATTCTGCCGCCTTGCCATAACGGTACCGATTTAGCCTTCTTCTTGCTATTTCTCACTTGTATCTCCATTCCCTTAATACGGATCAACTCTAAGTTTCTTCCTGCAAACCAAAATACATCCCCCGGATTAAGACGTGAAATGAAATACGCTTCCACAGTACCAATATATTTTCCACTGGTATATTTCACTTTTAGCGAAGCGTCACTCACAATAGTGCCAATACTCAACCGATGGCGCATGGCAATTCTACGATCAATTACCTTATACAATCCATCCTCAATAATCACTTTACGATATTCATCATAGGCGGTAAGTGCAGCACCACCAGTTGTTATAAAGCTCATCAGCCAAGACCATTCTTCTTCATTGATGCTGTTATAAGCAAATGTTGATTGTACCTCCTTAAATATTTCTGCAGGAACAAAGCCATCTGATACTGCCAGTGTAACTAGATATTGAATTAACACATCAAAAGAACGTAGATAAGGAAACCTGTCCTCCACCATCTGAGCATCAATAGCAGACCTTAAAGCGGCTGCTTCGATCAGTTCCAACGAATGAGTAGGTACAAAGTAAATTTTGCTTAATGCGCCTGGCTGATGTCCACTTCTTCCTGCCCTTTGCATAAAGCGTGCAACTCCTTTCGGACTGCCTACCTGGATAATGGTTTCTACAGGCCTGAAATCAACTCCTAAATCCAAACTTGATGTGCAAACCACTGCTTTCAATTGGCCATCATACAATTGATCTTCAACCCAATCGCGCAGTTCTCTACTAATAGAACCATGATGCATGGCCATAATACCTGCTAATTCTGGTGCTCTTTCTAGTAATCGCTGATACCATATCTCAGCAAAGGATCTTGTATTGGTAAATATAAGCGTGCTTTTACTTTGCTTAATTATCGGTATCACTTTATCAATCAAATTGACACCTAAATGACCTGCCCAGGGTAATTCATCTACAGAATCAGGTAATACGGATTCTACCTCAATTACCTTTTTTATTTCAGATCTTATAACTTTTAGTTTCTTACTATTCCCCAGTAAGGCTGCAATGGCTTCATCCATGTTACCTATGGTAGCTGAAATTCCCCAAACTTTGAGTTTTGGACAAATGGTCTTTAATCTTGATAGTGCTAATTCTACTTGAACACCACGTTTTGAGCCCATAAGCTCATGCCATTCATCACAAACAATGGCTCTTAAGTTTTTGAAGAAGCTAGCATAGCCTTTTTGTGCTAACATAAGATGAAGACTCTCTGGAGTAGTTATAAAAAACTCTGGAGGGTTCTTTTTTTGTTGTGCTCTTTGTTTAGTTGAGGTGTCTCCAGTTCGAATTCCTACTTGCCAGTCAACACCAAGTCCTTCTAACGCCTTTTTTGTTGAGTTGCCTATCTCTTTAGCTAGTGCTCTGATAGGTGTAATCCATATTACTCTTATGCCTGAATTTCCTTTAGACTTATCATTACCTTCTTTTATAAACTCAAGCAGCGCTGGCACAACCAAAGAATAAGTTTTACCACTACCTGTTGGCGCATTTACCAACCCATGATAGCCTTCCAAATAGGCCTTCCATGCCTCCTTCTGAAATGGAAATGTTTCCCATCCTTTCGACTGAAACCACTCCTCTCCTCTAGCTATTAATGCTTCGTTGGTCATTAGTTCTAAGATAGTTAGTGTAGGTTTAATAATATTGAAAATCTAAGAGCCATTTATAAATCTCAACATAATCTTGCTATTCACCTCGAGGGAAGAGAGTCAGAGGTGGATTATACTCAATGAATAAAAAGTTTTTTTTGTAAATTGAGTTAATCAAAACTCAATAACTATGGAAATTAAAAATAATATGGTTGGTTGGTTTGAAGTACCAGTAACCAATATGGAGCGCGCAATTAAGTTCTATGAAAAAGTATTTGAAGTGAAAATTGAGCGTCATCAAATGGGTGAACTGGACATGGGATGGTTCCCAACTGCACAAGAAGGTACAGGAGCTATGGGTTCGCTTGTTAGCCATCCAGAGTTCTATAAACCCAGTCAAGAGGGTGCTTTAGTATATTTCACGGCACATTCAGGTGATTTAAGCAATGAATTAGGGCGAGTCAAAGCTGCAGGAGGGAAAGTGATACAGTCTAAGAAATTAATTGCAGAAGGCTATGGATATATGGCACTCTTTGAAGATACTGAAGGAAACAGAGTGGCAATGCACTCACATGGATAATAAAAGGCTAACTCAGTTATTTTGAATTAGCCTTTTATTACATCTAATTATGCGTTGAAATAAAAACGCTCGTGCTTCACTTGATCACCTTCCCACTGCTTCACTGCTACCTGCTCTAACTTCATTGGAGCATCCATTCCTTTAAAAGTAACTTCCATCCAAACTTCAGCACATGTAGTTGCCTCTTCTTCGTTTGAAGTGATTTTTGAAATTCCAGCACCATGGAATGCTTCTACCTTTCCTAAAAATTCAATTTCGTGCTGTCTTGCAGCTTCTTTACCCACAAACTTGTCACCCGTTGGCTCTACTAAAACAACATCTTCGGCATAGAATTTCTCGAATGCGTCCATCAATTGACCAGAGTTTACCATAGTCTGTAGTTCCTTTTCTTTTTCTAAATAGCTCATATTACTAATATTTTAATTG
>CAYGNU010000594.1:0-3051 GCA_964351175.1 uncultured Roseivirgaceae bacterium
CTTTCTCTTTTCTTTTTTTCCCTTTTTTCTTTTCTCTTTTGAAAATGTCTGTGCGAAGCGCAGCGAGCATAATTCTAATGGCTTGCTATATGAAAACGTTTCGCTTGAAAACACACAGACCAGAAACCACCTACACCAAACCTCACTTCTTCATCCTGAATAAAGGATTGAACAGTGGAAAACCTCTTTGCACACCTTGCCCGAATTGCTTTGTTTGCTTTACAGACAATGAAGAAGACAGAGAGTTCATGTATTGGCTTTGCTTCGGATTGTGGCGGTCAAAATCCTTTCACTTATTTCTCCGGGGATCTGTAATCCCATTCATTACCATTAACGAATTGAGAAAGCACCTGATGGAATCAGAATCGAAAGCCAGTAGCAAAGTCCAGGCATTTGAAAAGGCGATTCAAGCACTCAGGTTATTAGAAATCCATGAAGAAAAAATCAAGTTCTCATTAAAGATGGTAGATACTGCCAGAAGATCAATCTTCTGCCAACTTCTTAATGACACAGGTGCAGGTTAAACGCCTGACATGCCAGTTTGTAACTACTTGATAAGCAAAAAGAAGCGTTCCAAAGCAACAGCACCAAGACCAACAACCTTGCACACTTCTTGGAGTATTTTAGATGCGATAGGATAAAGCCGTGTTGAGTCCGTGCCAAGTCCAAGCATTTGTTTAACTCCTTAAATTCTAAAAAAAGATGGGAAAAATTTCACAAGGTGTATTAGGCGGCTTCTCCGGCAAGGTCGGAAATGTCGTAGGTGGAACTTGGAAAGGCATTGACTATATGAGAATCAAGCCTGCCAATGTTGCCAACCCGAGAACAGAAGGTCAAGTAGACCAGCGTTCCAAATTCTCAACAGTTCTAAGGTTCTTGCAACCTATGACTGACTTCCTGAGAGTGGGCTACAAGTTGTATGCTAACAAGATGACGCAGTTCAATGCGGCTATGTCTTACAACCTGAACAACTCAATCACAGGAGCGTATCCAAACTTCATGATTGACTATGCAAGTGCATTGGTCACTCGTGGAAATCTCACAGGTGTAACGAACGGAGCAGCTTCTTCTCCAAGTGCAGCCAGTGTAGAAGTATCCTGGACAGACAATTCAGGAAGTGGTAGTGCTCAACCGACAGACAAAGCTCTGATCGTTCTTTTGAACACTATTAGACAAGAAGCAGTATTCACCACAGCTGGACCAGATAGAACGGCAGGAATTGATAACATTTCCGTGCCTTCTGAGTACACAGGTGAAGACGTTGAAGTGTTCTTAGGGTTTATCTCAGAAGATGGCACTAAGGTCGCTAACAGTTCTTATTTAGGCTCTGTAACAGTTGCGTAAAGCGATTGATGTTTTCCTTAAAAACCGCTTCCTTTGTGGAGCGGTTTTTTTATGTCCGTACCTTTCCTTTTTTCCTTTGATTATGCCTTATTTAGCTATAAATAGGTAGTTTTTGTTGCTAATTTGTATCTATTACCACCTAACTACCTGATAATCAACGGAAGTTACATTTTGCATCGGGAAGTAAGATCAATGGGCAATTGACAATAAACAATTAGCAATCAGTAACTAACAGTTAACAATGGAATCGATATTTGAAGGACTTTTTGAAATGATATTATATGTTATCTGCATTGTACCAGGAGCATTTTTCAGATGGATTTTCTTGTTTCGGAAATATAGTTTTAAAGAGATTTTAAAACAAGATTCATACATGAACGGATCAATTGGGTTCCTAGGAGTTGGTATTATTATTAGTGTTATATTGTTGATTCGACAGATATAATTATCGTTTTTTGACAACTTTAGCCAATTAAACTTGAAAACGATTAATAAGAAAGCAATCTTTACCTTGATGCCTGATGCGGAAATAGACTTTAATATGCTATAATGACTAGATATTTACTTGTTGGGTTTTTATGTCTATTTCATGTCTCATGGGCACAGGAAAATACAGATAGTCTACGTCAGGTATGGGAAGATACATCCCTATCTGATAGCCTACGCCTAAAAAGTATCAATCAACTAGCATGGGATGGATACTTATTTACAAAGCCAGACAGCTCTTACTATTATGGCCAATTACAATTTGAGTTTGCCAAAGAACGTGGATTAAAGAAAGAAATGGCCGTTGCCTTAAATACGCTCGGCAATGCACTTTATAAGATGGGCAACTTTGCGAAAGCTGCCAACTACTTCTATCAAAGCCTGACAATAAAAGAGGAAATTAAAGACACATTGGCGATAGCCGCTACTTTGAATAGTCTAGGCATGCTGTATGATGATCAAGGAATGCTTACTGAAGCCGATAAAAATTATACAAAGGCAATGGAGCTTGTCAAAATAATGCGGGAGACTAGTAATGATCCAGAGATTGAAAAAAGCTTAGCATACTCTTATAATAACCTAGGTACGCTAAATACGGAGAGTGATCCAGAACTAGCTTTAGTTTATTTTATAAAAACGTTGAAAATTACTTCAAAGCTAGGTCTGATAAGAGAGCAAGCCTATGCACTGAATAATATAGCCAATGTCTATTCAGAAAGGAATGAAAAAGCCAAAGCACTGGAATATTATAAAGAAGCATTAGTTATGATGGAGAAGCTTGATGATCATGAGGCAGTGGCTGATGCCATCAATAATATCGGAATTTATTATCTTGAAGAAGGAAATTACAGTAAGTCTATATCTTATGCACAAAAAGCTCTAAAAAAAGCACAAACAGACAGACTTAATGGCAGTATTAGTACTGCGGCTGAAATATTATATGAAAGCTATAAGTCGTTAGGAAATTATCAAAGAGCATTAGCTTTTTACGAATTGCACATCCTTTCAAGGGATAGCATTAAAAATGAGTTGAATAAGCGGGAAGTTATCATTCAAGGTCTCAAATACAACTTTGATAAAAAAGTCGTTGCTGATAGCATTGCTTTTGCCGCCCAACAAGAAAAACAAAGCATCAAAATAGCTGAGCAAG
Source organism: uncultured Roseivirgaceae bacterium (assembly GCA_964351175.1). Taxonomy (GTDB): domain Bacteria; phylum Bacteroidota; class Bacteroidia; order Cytophagales; family Cyclobacteriaceae; genus Fulvivirga. The sequence goes on from CAYGNU010000594.1 coordinate 2,981, forward strand.
AGACCCAACTTGATTCAGAACAAAACCAGCGTTTCCTTTTATATGGAGTTCTGGCGATGATAGTTATCTTA
>CAYGNU010000595.1:0-3050 GCA_964351175.1 uncultured Roseivirgaceae bacterium
GACTATTATCATTCCCAAATATTTTCAAATCCATGAAATTTCCTGAATCCACTGGATGAATGCTTCCGCTTAATACGATGTGAGCATCTTCTACGCTCAGCGCACTTTCTTGAATTATAATTTTTCCATCTTCTTTAGAAATTTTTAAATTTCCACCTATGACTTTTGCCTTCTTATTAGTAAGATAAGTGTTGCCTCCACCCATCATGGAGATTATCTCTCCGTCAGCAACAATGCTAAATGCAAGCGTATCATCATTGCCAGTATGGCTAATCAAACCTTTAGATATATCGATTTTAGTGTCTTGTATTTTAATATCATTGATCAGTCTCAGACGTGAATTATTGATAGTTATTAAAGGCCACTTAAATTTTAAACCATCCAAATGCTTTTTATGCCTATTTTTTTTTGGAAGAGTATACTTAAGTGTGTCAGCAAAAACGTGGCTTTTGAAATAGGCATTGGTGAGTATGATCTCATCAATATCAATTAAACCAGATAATATATTGTCCAGCGATATATGAGCCTTAGCCTCATTGATGGCAAAGAGTGTATCTCTATTATTTACTATTAAAAGATCAACTATTGAAATACTTGCATGTGTAAAACGATCATAAAATGTTATATCAAAACTTTCCAGAGAAGTATTAGCTTCAAAACGATTGTTTAATTGCTCAATAAGTTCCTTTTTCAGTGCCGCTTTATCATAGAAAAATTTTAAATATATTTCTATTCCAACAAGTAATATAACTAAGGTAAGCAGCATTATAACTGCACTGTATTTGAATGTTTTTTTGAGCATTTAACTTATTGGAAGAGACAAATTAAAAAAACTGTAATACAATATGATTCACTCTTCATAGTGTTATGCCTGTTCAATTTCATTTATCTCATTTATTTCTTCGGCTTTAAGACCTTCTATTTCTCCATTTTGAGAAACCATTCTCACTATATTTTGGGTGCTTTCAAATTGAGCCAGAAGAATCATGATTAAAGATGTCAATGGAACAGAAATTAGCATACCGATTACGCCCCAAATTGCTCCCCAAAACGAAAGCGATAGAATAATGATAAGGGGGCTTAAATTAAGTATTTTTCCCATTGCACGTGGCTCTAGCACATTGCCCACTACAAATTGGACAAAGCCAACACCAATAATTACCCATAAAAAAGGACCAAATGATCCAAACTGAAGTACTGAAAAAAGTGCCGGAAAAGTTGTTGCTAAAATGGAGCCTACGCTAGGAATGAAATTAAAGATGAAAATTATAAATGCCCAGAAGGCGGGAATATCTACTCCGATGAGCAATAACACAAGGTAGCTTAATCCACCGGTTAAGAAACTCATAAATGTTTTTACTGATAGATAACGATGAACAGTGCCATTCATTTTCTCCAATATTTTGATGAGATTACTGCGTTTTCTTTGGGTAGTAGTAAGAGAATCGATTTTTTGAGAAAAAAGAGCTTCTTCTACAAGAAACAAGGCAACATATATAACGACAAGTAGGAAGTTTCCTAAAAAGCTTGTTATAATTCCTATCCCATCTTTCAAATATGCCGTAAAGTCTAGTGACTTTAGAGACTCAAACAAATGGCTACTAATTCCAAAAAGTGATAACTCATTAGAGTTAGAATTAAGTAAAATATCTAACTGCTTCTCATATTCAGGAACCAGTACTTTAAGTTCGTTGATGTTAATCAGAAAGATTTCAATTGAAATAGTTATGAAAGTCATAACAACCAAAAAAGCTAATAGACTCCTTAAATACTTATTTATTGGAGCATTATTAACCTTTATCCTTCCAAAAATTCCTCGTAAATCTTTGATCAAATACCAAAGAAAAATTGCAACAACTAATGGTAATAGAAATGTTTTGAAATAGATTATTAATAGCGTTGCTATGCTCAGTATGATAAGCCATCCGGCAGTTTCAATAATTTTCGAATCTTGTTTAATGCTCATAATTAGTTGCAAAGAAAATCAGTAAATCAAGAGTGACTATTGACATAATCATTGGTTTGTCAATAACCAGCTTAAAGCGCTGATAATATACAATTTTTAAATTCTATTGAAAACAGATTTCATGTTCTTTTAACTAACCATTAAATAGGAAAGTGCTATAAAATGTTATTGCAAACTGGATTTGTAATCTTCTGCCATGCATTTGATACTAGAAAGAGATTCTGAATCAAGTTCAGAATGACAAACAATAACACCCACCTAACCTCCCTCAAGCGAGGAATTCTTTACGAGATAATATCCCCTTGAGGGGATTATAGGGTGTCACTTTTAATCCCTTCCCGGACTTGTTCCGGGATCTTTAAGAAAAGAGCACATACCCTGGATTACGAGATGCCGGAACATGTCCGGCAAGACATCGGCTTTTAACTATAACTCCTCCCCAATCAAACTCAAAGCCTTTTCCAAAGCCTCGGCTTCATCTACTTTGTAGTGTGGCACTACGCCTACACCTTCCCAGTTGGTTTGGGTGATAGGGTTGATGGCCCGGCCTTCAGGAATGATAGCGACAATACCTTCCGGCAGATTGTAAAAATTAACCGGATGCGCTCCACCGCCCGTAGTTTCGCCTACCAACGTGGCGCGCTTCAGATTTAATAGGTTATAGCAAAACTCTTCCCCTGCAGAAAAGGTGAAATCACTGGTTATGATGTAAACTGGAAGTTTATCTAACCTAGGGCCTTCTAATGTTTTGTAGGTGTAATAATTCGTTTTGACATCTCTATTGCGGTAGTAGAGCGAGTTGAGGTGTACTGACTCACCTTCAGGGAAGAGGTAGCTGGTGACCAAACTCACAGCCTCAGGAGACCCGCCACCATTATTCCTCAGATCGAAGATCACCGCTTTGGTGGTGGACAGAGCTTTCATTTTTTCTACTAGTATAGTTTTATAGCTACCAATGGGGTTGCTAAAACCTGTTAATTCAAGGTAGCCGATGTTGCCCTCCAATATTTCCACTTCGCCTATGCCGTTAGGAAGGTTTTTGATTTCCCGACCTGCCAACTTACTGGGTGCCGACCTTCTGTTG
>CAYGNU010000596.1:0-3041 GCA_964351175.1 uncultured Roseivirgaceae bacterium
ATCAATCACGCCTGTGTTGAGCAGCGCATCCAGCGCCACAAACGCCTCATTCGCCGTCACCTCCTTCTGCGCTTGATTCTGCTGAATAAGTGAGAGTGACAGATGGGAAGTGGTTGTCATGATATTACCTATCGATGAGTTGTTATTGTCAAAATGCTGAAAATGTTTATGATTTTGATATGGAAAAACTTGATCTAGATACCAAATTATGGCGCTACTTATCGTTCGATAAATTTATCGACCTTATCACCACGTCCGAGCTATATTTTGCATCACCTAAAGAATTTGATGATCAGTGGGAATGTCATCCACCCAAATCCTTGCTAAACCCAGAATCGTGGCGTTCTTATCTCAAGAGAAATCATGAGCTAATTCAACCTGAAGATCATGAGCGTTTTATAAATACTGTCATAGCCAACTTTGAAGCAAACTATTACGATACTGCATTATTATTTTCTTGCTGGAGCATGTTTTCTGACGAGCATGCGGGGTTATGGGATCTGTACACAGATAAAAAGAATGCCGTCGCTATATCAACATCATTTAGATCATTATCTAATTCCATAGAAGAAGATCACTCGATTCAATCAAACCTTCTTGTTCTTCCAGTAAACTATGATGTAGATTTCGATGATGAGCAATTCCCGATAGAAGATATGTTTATTTCTGAATTTGAACGTCTTTCTACTAATACTTCAAATTTAGACAAACTTGCAATACCAGTGCACACCTTGAAAAGAACATCTTACAAGCACGAGCAGGAAATTCGCATAACATTCAATCAGAATTACCCTGGTTCCTATACTTGGGGTAAAAATAGAATAAGGTTTGATGTACAAGCAATGATTCAAGACGTTATCATTGCTCCATATGCTAATGATAGCTTTTCTCAACATATAAGCAAAATGGTAAGAAAGAAATTACCAAACACCACTTTGAAACAATCTAAACTAGCATTCAATAAATTAGATTCTTTATCTGCTCAAAAAATTCTAGAACAAAGAAATCTCAGAGAACTTGTCTTTTCACAAAAAAGAAACAGAGAAATGTTTTACATTATTTTTGAAGATATAGAACAATTCAACTTGTGGCAGAATAAAGTGTGCGAACAAATGGGAATCCCATCACTGGGAACAGTTAACCACTTAGGACAAATTGAAACCAAAGACTATACTCAACGCTGGAGCACACCAACCGCACACCCTAATGATAACCGTATTTTAACACGAGCAACCAAATCAATCGCTGACGACATGCCTCTTTATACCAGAGAGCAATGTAAAGAAATGGGCTGGTTTAAAGAAGAGGAGCTCGTCTAATACCTCCTCACCTACAATAAACCAACGGACACAGCACCACATTTAGCATCACCTAAACACCACCATAACTCGTATCAATCCCATTATCCACTTGCTCATCCAACAACTGGCGGTAATTTTTCATCTTCTCACCATCAAACTTTGGTAAACCATATTCCTCTACAAGCTGTTCAAACTCAGTGTCCAGATAACGTTGCGAGCCAGAGCAATCTTCACCTGCTTTGCAGATAAAATAATACCGTTCATACGCAGGCCCACTTCGATAGCCATACACCCATTCACCATGGGTCATAATATATCTTACGTCAGAAGCAATAATCTCCTGACGATTTTCATCCAGAATATGGCGCGCTCCACTTTTCGCAGAGTCCCAATCAGGGGCTAAATAAAAACCATTTGAAAGCAACACAGGAATTGGTGCAGGCGCAGTTGCATTATAAGCCACCACAATAAGTGGATATGCAACAATTTTTGTAATCTTAATTGTTCCAACCAGCGCAGCAACAGCCACATACGAAAGAAATATCCACTTATAATAGCGTCTTTATCACTTTTCTATCCTGACTGTCGCATTAAATTTTGTTTGCCAAGTATCTTTAATATCATAAGGCACACCATACTCATCAGCGTCATCACCTAAACGATTTATAGCTTCCTGACGAGTTATGCCCTCTTCTTCCATCAACGCATCTACCTTACTCGTTGGGTCAGTAAATGCATCAATAAATTCATAACTCATGATCCCATTAATAATCAAGTGACCTTTTTCTTTTCTCACTTCACCATCAAAAACACCTTCAATAGTAGAATCTCCTAGGCTCAAAGTAACACCATCAAATATAAACGGAAAAAATGTAGATAGCCAGCCACCAAAATCATAAACATTACTAAAATCATATGGAACTCTCCCTTCTCCTATCTGCATTGCCGCCTCAATAATTTGACTATTCACGCTCTCATATTTTTCTAGAGTATAACCAAAATGCTCTATCACATCGCCTAAATAACCCGCCTGCTGCAAAGTGATTTCTTCCCCCTTTCCACTCCTGTAATGTTCAATAAAGTTTTTAGTTTTCCACTTCTTCGGATTATCCTTCATCTCCGTAATCAGCAACTGGCTGGCATAATAGCTATCACCCAGCGGCTCTGCCCAGCAACGACAGTTGAAATCCTCACCCGGATGCCCGCTGGCAGGCAGCTGATCCCACGAGAATTCCTGATCGTCATTCTGTGCGTGCGATGCCCTCACTCTGCTATCATCTTGGCTGCGCCAGATATAGCCCCAGCTCTCACCGCTCATCTGCCTATCCGCTCCCAAAGCTTTCATTTTGGTATAAAGCCCCCACAACTCCGCATCCACATTACGTAGCAGCCCCGCCGCCTCCAGCCAATATAAATCCAATGTTTTTGCAATCAGCTCTTGGGTTTTGATGCCTGTAAGGGCGATGTTTGTTTTCATAATTTGTTAACCCCTCAAAAACTTGCACTAACACTGCCACTCATGCTATAAACACCCTACAAACAGTAAGGAATCCACATGACTACCCTCCGCAAAAAAACACTTGGCGTTAAAATCGAGCACATCACCGTCGGTGGCAATGCGCCCATCGTGGTGCAGTCGATGACGAATACCGACACGGCCGATGTCGCAAAAACCGTTCAACAGATCAAAGACCTCGCCCTTGCTGGCTCCGAGCTAGTGCGCCTCACCGTCAATAATGA
>CAYGNU010000597.1:0-3041 GCA_964351175.1 uncultured Roseivirgaceae bacterium
ATGTTATTTAAATTTAGAAAACAGAGAAATAACATTCAAAAATCTTCATGAAATCTTAGCAAAGATAAAGAAAGATTTGGAAACTAATTTTGAGGCTTCTGTTATTGTCACAAATCCCTTAGATGGCAAGAAAGAATCGAAGTTAATTGCGAGAGTTGGAGAAAATGAAATTAAAATTGAGCCTAATTTTATTCTCCGAGGAAGTTTATTTGGCCATACAGAATTAGAAACAACACAGACTGTAACTAACGAATTCAATAAGAAAGCAATTGTTCAATGCTTGAGCTTAGAAGATACATTTGGTGGTAAAATATGTGCGGCTCTAGATCGCCAACATCCAAGAGATTTATTTGATATAAAAATTCTTTTAGAAAAAGAAGGAATAACTCCTAGAATAAAAGATGCCTTTCTATTTTATTTGCTATCACATAATCGTCCTGTCAACGAGCTATTAAGCCCTAATGACAAAGATATCTCTCAACTCTATAGAGATGAGTTTCTAGACATGGCCAATAACGAAGTAGCTTTAGAAGAACTTCTAGAGACTCTGCAAGACCTTAAAAAGAAGGTCTTGCAGAGTCTTAGTAGTACCGATAAAGAGTTTATCATTTCATTTGTGAAAAATTATCCAAATTGGGAAAAGATAAGTTTTCAAAAAATTCAAAATTTCCCATCAATAAAATGGAAGTTGTTTAACCAGGAAAAAATGGGTGCTAAAAAGCAGGAGAAATACATTAAAGAGGTCGAGAAGTGTTTGATATAGATGATATTTTTCTATCAGCAGAGAGAAATCTCTTGTTGTTAAAGTCTGCAGGCTTATTGCTGATTATAAGTGCAGCTCTCTATTTAATTTTTAGCAGAAAATTGACGAAAAACTCAATATTAACTTGGAAAAAAGTGGTTGGATTGTCTATTGGAATGGGAATTATTAATGCTGGTATAGTTGTGATATTTGGGAAGGTAGCATTTTTTATTACACCATTAACTTTAGCATTGTCCTTAATACTATGGTTTACGAATAAATTTCCTCAATCATGGAGAGGGAAACATATATTAGCATTGAGTTCTATTTTTACAATATCGTCAGTTGTTTTTTTTCTTAGCGTGGCGTTAGTCTTCTTTCATTTAGCAGTTGAGGGAAAGTTATAAATTATGATCTCTGAACCTCGAATCATATTGTTAATGAAAGAAGCACGATTAGAAGTTTATGAATTAATTGATAAACATTATAAACTAATGCCAAAGAATACAGATGGCTCAATTGATGAATATGCAAAAGGTTTGGCCAATAACGATATAGATGCTTTAAGGCATTCTTTTGTAAGTGGGGTCTATACTATGGAATATGGTGAAGTGACTGCGGATACACTGGGGCGGTTAAATGAAATGAGACATTTTAACTTTGGTGGCAAAGTGGATCCTAGTGAGAATATGGATTTATGGAATAATGCGATTGGAAGAAAATATGGAAAGAAGGCCAAAGGCAGAAAGGAATTATTTGATTTGCTTTTAAAAGCTCTTAAAAGCGGCGAGCTTATTATCGAACCGAAAGATAATCGCAAATATAAGGGAGAGAAAAGTATTAAGAGAATCCCAAAAGATTTTGTTATTAAAGTTAAAGAAACTAAGACAGGCGCTAACGTTGAATTTTTGGATGTTCATCAAGGAATCATTATGAATAAAGAATAATTTATCTTAGGCATTCAAGGTGGGAAATATCCTAATTATTCTTATAAAACGGTTGATGGAGAGAAGATTCCACTTTCTAAAAGAGATCGATTTAAATTTAACAATCTGAGATAATGGCAACCCCCCGTCATTCCGCCGGAACCCGTGATATGAAATGAAAAAAAATTAAATAAAGTGAACCAGAGGCTTAAAATTAAGGCTCTTTTTCATTCTAATTATTTGTTTTTATTCGGTTTTTTCAAGTACTTATGCCAGGCTTCGGGTAGCTCTAGCATTGTCAATAATTCCAGTAGGTTAAGTGCCCAAAAGGGGGCCTGTAGAACTCCTGTAGAACTTTATAGAACTTTTGGGGGAGATTGGGAAGATTCTGTTTAATTACATCTATTGAAGTTGTAACTCTGTGAGTACATCTCTTTAACTTTTTTACAAGAATCTGGGAGTTTTTCCATTTTATACGTTGCTTCAAGAAGTACTCTCAGAAAGTCTGGGCTATGTGAACCTCGGTTATCTAGCCCTAAGTTAGAGTAACCTTTATTGTCGTATCTTGGGACTAAGCGATTACAAAGATAAATTTTGTTTTTATCGGTTGTCATTGCCATTATGTAGTCTGCCATGTCCTCTTCAGCATTTGCCATGTCACCTTTAAATTCGTGAAACCAGCCACCAGTGTTCATATCAACACCCTTATAAATTTTAGAAATGCACTTCCTCTTATTTATATATTCCTTAAGGCTACTTTCACTAAGCTCACCTCTATTAAAAAGCCAGCTTAATGTGTGTCCTAGTTCGTGGTATAAATAGGCTTTACCTTGCTCTGGATTCATTGCAGAGAAAAGACCAAGATATACTTCATCCACTCCATCTTTTGTTATTTCTTTATGTCCAAAGCCTGCTGAATCTAGCCTGATCGGCTCAGAGCATTTAGGAAAATTAATGCTTGTTTGATCTCCATGGCCAATTTCTTCGAGATGATCCCACATATCATTACTTTCAGGTGGAGAGTTAAAGTAATTGCCGTGACCAGTATATTTAGAATCTAATTCTGATACATGGTAATGAGTGTGGTTTTTTAAGTGAGATTTAATTTTTTGTAGCGTTTTTTTGCTAAAGCCTAAGTCAAGGTTTTTTAAAAACTCGTCAACAGATGGTTCAAAGTCAAATTTAATTCCATCCTTATTAAAGTCTTTTAAATACTTTTTTAAATGAATAGATTCACAATTTCTTAAAAGTTGAGGTTTTAAGCTCGGGTTGTTTAAGCTAAGCTTCATTTTCTCCAAGGAAGCTTCTATGTTCTTTTGTTGGTAATGGTCTTGAACAGCCTTTCTGCATTTTTCACCCGAACAAATGTTATT
>CAYGNU010000598.1:0-3039 GCA_964351175.1 uncultured Roseivirgaceae bacterium
TATTTTTAGCAAGCCTTAGAGTTGCTCAGTTAGAACATTCCCCAATCTGGGCTTAGCGTCTCGCTTAGACCTCCTGTTTCAATATTAAACCTCAAATCACACAGTATTCTCTATATGTCAACTCCATTAAAGCATTTTATCACTTATAAAGTAGCATATCATATTTCAGATTTTCTACCCTCGTTGTTGGGCGCTGCTTACCATCAGTAGCATCGTAAACCTTCTCTGATAGATACTTTTGCAATTCGGAGGCATATATTTCTCCATCTCCATTCAGATCTGCCTCCTTTGAGTAGATGCCTTGCTTTAGGAAAAATGTAAAAACGCCATTTTTCCACTTGTCACTTTCAAAAGCAAACTCTGCTCCCCCGGCACTAGAGATTACTATAGTACCTGTATTTTCTCTTAGGTCAGCAAATTGTGATTTCATAAAGTTGAAAAGATTGCCAAACCCTATAATTCTTTGTACACCAGTGCGTTCTTGAACTTGCGAGAATCCTCTAGAACTTAACTTCCCTTCTGGTTTCGTAGCAGTATTCGAGACAGTAACCGCTTGATTTTCAAGCTCGCCTGAATGACAGGCATCAATTAGAATAAGCTTATTTCTAGCTTTGATATTACTCAATAAATCTTGAACACTTTCATAAGCCAACCCACCGCTACTGGGGTTGGAGAAGTCAATATTATGTGCTCCGAGATAGTAGTTGAGGTTCTTATCAAGCAGGCCATGACCCGCGAAAAAGAAAATAACATAATCATCAATTTTTGATTGGTTAAGCTTGTTTTTGGTCGCGGCTATATTCTCTGGTGTAGCCTTGCTGTCCAAGAAATTCAGATGATGGATATTCTCAAACATTTCACTTTGAGAACTAAGCAATTCTTTGATATCACCAGCATCTGTAGTAGCATAGGTGAGGTTAAAATCCTGATTAGCATATTTGGACACACCAACTGTGATGAGGTACAAATCTCGTTTGGGTGAATCGTTGATATAGTCTACTTCGAAAGACTGAACCAGCGAGGAAATACCTTTGGAATTGATCAGACTGACTTCCACGGTATTGTCTCCAGTACTAAGATCCACAGCAATCTCTTTGGTTATTTGCTTTCCACTTACTTTTATATGAGACAATGGAACGCCATTGACTTTCACTAAAAGAGAGGCCAATTCTTCCTTTTCATCAGATCCCGTAATAGTGAATTTGAAGTTTCTAGAAGATGTTGACCTGGGTAAGCCAGCTAAATTTACTTCTACTACTGGAACGTTGAAATTAATAGACCCTTCGTCAGGAATGCCTAGTTGTGTTTGCCTTTTCTTAAAGGCGACATTATAAGCTCGAACCAGTCTACTATCGGCATATCCAATTCTTTCCAATACGATATCTGGTCGGTTCAATTGATAATCGAATTGCTCAAATGGATACATCTTGCCTTGGTATTTGAAGGCAATACCTTTAAGCGCATTCTTACTCGCCATAAAGTAAAAGTCAGGGGTGATGGCGATCACTTCTTTCTCTCGAGTGACCATGATCTTGGCTACATTTTCTCCTGATATTGGATTCCATAACGCAATAGAACCATCCATACTGGCAGTGAATGCATACTTTTCATCAGGCGTATAACCCCATGAAGTTATCTTATTGAGGTGAGTAAGTTCTGAAGTTCCTTTATCCGACTTCAGGTTCACAACAGTTTTATCTTTATTTATTTCTAAGCTACTGTTATTTTTAGCTGATGTTATTTCTGACTTGCCAATTACTTCGTTGTTGAGAATTTCTCCCGAAGACAAATTCCAGATTATCCTTTTGCCTTCGGTAGCGGTTGAGATGGCACTAGATTCATCCTCTGAAAATGACAAGGAAGTAATTTCTCCCAGATGACCTTTGAAAGTCCTTAATATTTCTTTGGTCTGCATATCCATGAGATGGAAATATGAGCTATTGTAAAAGCCCATCAAGGCCTTGCTACGATCCTTATTAAAGGCATAGCGCTCAATAATTTCTTCCATCTCAAAGGATTCGATAATCTCCATGCTCGTTAAATCTATTAAATACCTGTCCTTTAAGCCTGTGGATAAGATCATAGTCTTGGCATCGCCTCCAAAAGCTGCTGCATACATTGGCAGTACAGCTCCGGAAGTAAAAGTTTGAATATTTCGCATCAGATCAGTGTCCCAAAGTTTCATTTCTCCATTATCTGCAGAGGTAAAGATGTACTTGCCATCTTTTGATGATACAGCATGTAGGATAGGCGCTTGATGCGCTTTTATAAACTTATAGGGCGTTACATACATATTTCCCATTTTCTCATCAAGCTTGGCATATGGATTTGCCGTTCTTGGAAAAAACTTGATGTCATCATATTTCCACCAGAGTAATTCTCCGAACTGATTGGCCGCAATAACATCATCTTTTCCGTCTTTTGAGAAAAAAGCCGATAAACCGATTTCAATACCTCCTCCACGAACAATATCAGTTTCTGATTTACTCATGTCGAAATTGTCCTTCTGTTTTAATACCCTGAAATCACCGGTAGTATCCTGAAAGTTGTAGGGGTATAAGCTCTTCCAAAGTGGCTCTTTGCTTTTTTTCCAGTCTGTAATCATGTTCCAGTCCTTGATAATATTAACCGTTGATGCACCATACACAACCCGCCCTATCATGAATTTTTTATCTTCTGAATCGAAGCTAATGGAGGTAGCACCACCACCAGGAATCCACGTCACCATTTTACCTTGTGGTATGGTGAAGAATGCATTTTTACTTAACAGTTTATCCGTTTCTGTATACAATACATCTCCACTGTTAAGAAATTTTACTCGATTGACTTCACTATTAAACTCATAAAGCTCTTTGATTTTACCGGTTGACACATCATGAAGTAACACCACTTTGTCCGTGCCGCAAGTGGCGAAATATTCTCCGTTTGGAGAATAGTCAACTCCTAAAACCTTGTTCTTGTGTTCTGTGATAACTTTTAAAGACTTTCCGGTTTCCACATCCCAAATGATCACCTTGCGGTCATCACTCACTGATACCA
>CAYGNU010000599.1:0-3034 GCA_964351175.1 uncultured Roseivirgaceae bacterium
ACCCCTCCATAGTTTTGTTTTAAAAAATGATGCAAATTCCTCATAGCTTAATGCATAGGATAAAGTAACATCAGGCAAAAACTATTTTAGTGATGATATTTCCGAGATATTGGTAAGACAGATTAACTCACCTTCGGAGAAAACTGATCTCTCACCTCGTGAAATGGAGATCATTAAGCTCATCGCCAGAGATTTCTCTACCAAGCAAATAGCAGAAGTACTTTTCATTAGCGAAAAAACTGTAGAAACACATAGAAAGAACATCTTACGCAAGACTAATTGTTCAACCGTTGTAGGTTTAGTAAACTACGCCCATGAAAATAAATTGATTTGATTGTAAAGGAGCTCCCCTATCCAAATTGACAAAATCAATCTCATTTTATAAGCTTTAAAAGCAAATTGCTTCATTAATAAAAATCATACAGCTAACACTCGGTCCTATCAAAAGACAGGTTAGGTTAAAAACCAATAACGGGTTAATTTTAATCTTCACTTAACTAGTCCTTCAGATCGGCTTTAAAATAAAAAATCAATGACCAAGAAAATTAAATGGGGAATCATTGGCCCAGGAAAAATCGCCAATAAATTCGCAGCTGATTTAGCCATTTCAAACGACTCAGTTTTACATGGTGTTGCCTCCAGAGATATAAATAAAGCAAAGGCCTTTGGCGAAAGGTATGATGCTATTAACTGTTATGACTCTTACGAGCAATTGGCAGAGGACCCAGAAGTTGATGTAATCTATATTGCCACCCCACATGTGTTTCATTATGAAAACACCATGATGTGTCTGAAAAAAGGCAAGGCCGTGCTGTGTGAAAAGCCAATGGGAATAAACTCTAATCAGGTGGAAGAAATGCTTAAAGAAGCGGCTTCTCGGAATCTGTTTTTAATGGAGGCCATTTGGACAAGGTTTATTCCTGCGACAGAAAAATTACTAGCGTTAATTGATCAGAACGCTATAGGTGAAGTACTATTCATGCGCGCTGATTTTGGCTTCAAAGGAGATAACAATCTTGAAAGCAGAATCTATAATAAAAAACTAGGTGGGGGCTCTTTATTAGATATAGGAATTTACCCTATTTACTTAAGCCTTCTAATTTTAGGGTTACCGGCAGACATAAAGGCTATGGCCCGTATGACGGAAACAGAGGTAGATAGCTACTGCTCCATGCTTTTCAACTACAATAATAAGTCAAAGGCTATTTTAGAATCGACCATAGAGGCGAATACCCCTACAGAGGCGTATATCTATGGTAGTGAAGGAACCATAAAACTTCATCGCAGATTTCACCATGCTAATAAAATTACACTAAGTAAAAATGGTGTAGATGAAATATTTGACATCAATTACAAAGGCAATGGATATTTTCACGAGATAGAAGAAGTGAATAACTGTATTCGCCAAGGTCTAACACAAAGTTCAAAATTACCACTTAGCCTAAGTCTTGATTTAATTAAACTCATCGATAGAGTTAAGAATGAAATTGGACTTAAGTATTAAACTGGTACCGATGGTTTAACCTTTAGGGTGAAATGGGCGCCTGGGGCATTATCTATTTTCAGTAAGTCATCCAATTGCTCTGTCAATACATTGACCCAACGCATCCCCATACTTTGACTCTCGGAGAAATTAATAGGCAATCCTTGACTAGAGTCAGAAACTTGAAGTATATATTCCTCCTCTAATTCTATCAGACACCTGCTATTCCAGATTTGTAATCTGGAATCACAATCCTAGGATCTGAGATCCGTCATTACAAACGGAATAAAAATTCAAACCTTCGGAATTACAAATTCCGAAGAGCTGAAGAAATAAAGTCACTTAATAATCATAACGTTGAAACTGATATACTAACCCAATTTGAAAGCCTCGATTGTAAGATTTTACTGGGCCGTTTTCATTAATATCACTCAATCCGTAATTATATCTTGCATCAATACCAAAACCAGTCGGTGGATTAATATAACCAATACCTACTCCTACTGTAAAATCAATCGTTTTCAAATCGTCTTTAATATCTGAATCAGAACCGTTCAATTCAGAATCTGCCTTGGCTAAGAAACCAATCTGTGGTCCTGCTTCAATTCTAAATCCATTATCGAACATGTATTGTAGCATCACTGGCACATTGGCATATCCGAGTTTTAAAGTGACATCACCAAGAATGGAATTATCTTTGGCGCCTTGTGTAGAATAAAGTAACTCAGGTTGAACAGCAAAATGTTGTGCAACATGAATATGTAGAAGCATTCCAATATGGTAGCCCATTTTTGAATCATACTTTACATCGTTGTCATTAGCAATACTGTAAACATTAAGCCCTCCTTTTACACCAAAAGTTAAATTTTGGGCACTTAAAGTACCGGCCAATAAGCATAATGCGGTTACTAATCCTATGTGAAATTTCATAATTATTCTTTTAGTTATTTTATAGTCTCCATTACAAAGACGTTACACAAAGGTGGATTGCTTTCTGGCGTTAATTCTTACACAATGTTGTTAGTGATTTACAAGATTCACAGGTATTTTGATTCACATACAAGAACTACTTATAATGAACATCGACTCTAAATATGTGACTTATGTAACTAATAGTCAGTAGAGTACAACACTTTCACCTTCCCAATTACTCACTTTTGTAACGTTATAATCAGATTTATACGTTCCGAATTGGCGAACATGTCAATTAATTAGCTTCTCCAATGCTGAACGAATATCTGTCACTAATTCACTCAAACACCATTCAAATGAAAACGAAAAAAAAATTATTATTTAGAGTGTTAAATTTCATCCTCGCAATTGTTGTTACACAATTTATGCTAGGTTGCCAGGCATCAAACACAAATAAAGGGGCTGGCATAGGCGTAGGTGCTGGGGCTGTTATAGGCGGATTAATCGGTAGCAGATCTGATAATACAGCTGCAGGAGCCATCATTGGAGCTACAGTTGGTGGAGCCGCAGGTGCACTCATTGGCCGTCAAATGGACAAGCAAGCTGACGAGCTGAGAGCTGACCTAAAAGGCGCTACAG
>CAYGNU010000600.1:0-3023 GCA_964351175.1 uncultured Roseivirgaceae bacterium
GAACTACTTCGCTTTCCCCTTTCCCAATTTCCATCACTTTTGACGAGTCGGTCACAGGGTTTACTGTGGATGATTTGTCAATTACCAATGGTTTTGCGGCTAATTTTTCAGGTTCCGGCTTGACTTATAGTGCAGACATTTATCCTGATGCGGACGGTCAGGTAGATGTAGATATAGCGGCGGGAGTTGCCTCAGATGCTGCAGGAAATACCAGTGAAGCTGCCACAACTTTCAGCATTTCGGCAACTATCCCTCAAAATGCCATTTTATTGAGTGGCTCTGGTCAATACATCACTATTCCCTATGGAGCTTCATTTAATTCTCCCGTGTTCACCGTGGAGGCCTGGGCCAAAGTTTCGGGTGGTGCGAATGCTTACAGATCCATTGTTTCATCCAGAAATAGAAATGCCAGCACAAAAGCAGAAGGTTTTATACTTTATGCAAGTGCGGCCAACACCTGGGAATTCTGGACAGGAAATGGTGAAGCTGGAGGGACGGGTTGGACGATTCTCACAGGACCGGCCGTGCCCCTTAATACATGGACTCACTTGGCCGGAGTGTATGATGGCACCAATATGTTGTTTTATGTAAATGGTGTATTGGTCGCTTCACAAGCCGTGAGCTACTTTACCCAATCAGCGATTGATGCAGTAGTGGGAGCTGGAAATGAGCCTGTGGCTTATCCTTTCTTTGGAAATCTCGATGAAGTCAGGGTCTGGTCGGATGTAAGGACACAGCAGGAAATTCTGGACAATGCAGCTACAGATGCTCCAACAGGAGACAATCTGATAGCCCAATATTCTTTTGATCAGACAGGAGGTACGATGATCACAGACCAAACGGGTAATTATAAGGGAGCGATTATTGGTTCTCCAACATTTATCAATTCTGATGCCCTGCAATCTCTGGATACCACCTCGCCAACACCCGTTATAAGTTTTGAATCTGGAATTGATGAAAACAATTCTCCGGTAACGCTAAGGATCAATTTTGGTGAACTTGTAAATGGATTTTCCCCGGGAGAATTTAGCTATTCCAATTGTACGTTTGCCAATTTCACAGATTGGCTTAATGGAGAATACAGTGTTGATCTATTCCCATCAGGATCAGGTACTACAGTTACTTTTCAGATTTCGGCAAATGTGGCTGAAGATCTGTCCGGTAATCCAAATAACGAATCGGATCAGTTTAGTTTTGTAGCAAATCCTCCTTCAAACGGCATTTCATTTAATGGTTCCGGACAGCAGATAATACTCTATGGCCCATCTAATTATGAATCTGCAGTTACTACTGTAGAATCGTGGGTTCGGCCCGATGCTATTGATGCCAATGACCGTGCCTTTTTTGCTCTTAGAAATGCCGACAATAACACGCGTTTCAGTTTACATATCAACCAAGACGCGAACACCATTGGAGTTTACAGTACATCTGACGGCTTAAATAGTATTCCATTTGGTTGGACTGCAGGAAAATGGTATCATGTGGCTTGTGTTGTTAGTGACGCTTCTACTGAAGTTTACGTCAATACGGCTTTCATAGGCACGATCAGCGGGGGAATGGATTTGTCCAAAACCGGATTAGATGGTGCTATTGGATCGCCCAACGATGTGGCCTATCCCGATCAATATTTCATAGGTGCGGTAGATGAAGTTCGAATTTGGAATGACGGCCGCACCAGTGCCGAGATAGGTGATAATTATCTGGCCACTCTTGTTGGGAATGAAGAGGGATTGGTTGGGTACTACCATTTGAACTATGATCATGGTTTTAGGGTGCCGGAGCAATCAGGAAATGGCGTCACAGGATTTCTGTCAGGAATGTCCGGGAATGAATGGGTTCCATCAGGAGCAGGCGATGTTATACCTCCCACAGTCAATATAAGTAGCGCACTTTCCGGGTCAATTAATACTTCGCCATTTCCTATCACCATTACTTTCACAGAACAAGTATCAGGATTAGTAGAGGCGGATTTTGCAATCGGAAATGGTACTATTTCAGATCTTAGTACAAGTGATTTTATTACATACACAGCCAACATTACCCCTGATGCGGATGGAGATATTACAGCAGGTATTACGGCAGGAGCGGTTCAGGATTTGTCAGGAAATGACAATCTGGCATCCAATAATTTCTCTATTAATTATGACGCTACAGCACCAAGTATCCAAGCAGTTGCCATTTCGGAAGACAATACCACATTAACAATCACATTTTCAGAAGGGGTTTTCAGCAATCCTGCAACGGACAATCTTTTGAAAGCTGATTTGAACATAACCTTGACCGGGGGAACAGCAACATTGGCAGATTACGGTGTGACACATGTAGCTGGGTCAGCGAATGCCACCATTGACCTGACCCTAAATGGCAATCCCGATGGAAGTGAAACAATCACCGTGAATCCAGCCGATGGAGCTGCCATTTATGATGTGGTCAATGCAATGGCTGCCACACAGTCAAATAATACGATCAACCTTAATGATCAAAAGGCGCCAATTGTAACAGGTGATAATAACCCATCCGTTGCAGAAAATAGCCTTGCGATCGGTCAATATTCCGCTGATGAAACAGTAATATGGGCGCTTTCAGGTACAGATGCTTCATTGTTTTCAATCGATGAAAATGGTAATCTCAGTTTTATTGAATCCAAAAACTATGAAAGTCCTGTCGATAATGACACCTCCAACGATTATGTGTTATCAGTTTTGGCAACAGACACCAAGGGTAACGAGGGGTTACTTCAAGTGACTGTGCTAGTAAGTGATGTGAATGAAGCACCAGTGGCTGTTGCCGATAGCTATACTTTTGACGAAGGAAGCACCAACACTATATCCACAGGTCAAGGTGTTTTGACAAATGATTCAGATCCGGAGGCGAATGCAATTACTTCAATTTTGATCAGCGATGTGAATAATGGTTCATTGACACTAAATCCTGACGGCAGCTTCGAATATGTCCACAATGGATCAGAGACGACTACAGATGCTTTTAGCTATAAGGTCAATGATGGTACAAATGACGGGAAT
>CAYGNU010000601.1:0-3023 GCA_964351175.1 uncultured Roseivirgaceae bacterium
ATTTTAGTTGATTAAGCTTCCTCTTATATCGAATGGCTATTATTAGTGGGATCAATGCTATCAGTAAACCAACAAGAAGTCCCTTAAGTGTGAATTTCATTGTTTGACTAGTATCTATATCATGTCTATGATTCCAGATCTCAACTATTTTCCCGTTCTGTATTCTAAACACATTTATAATCGGAATTTCACTTTCCCCTATAGCTATTCTTCCTAGCAAAGTTTTAGGTGTATAATTGGCCTGCCATCTTGTTACGACCATATCACCTTCTGTTACTTGATAATCGATTGTATTATTCCATTCGCCATTCTCCCAGAAAAAATCAGCTACATTTTTCTGCTCAATAGCAGGTTCCGTTACTCCCTTTCTGTCTCCGATATCATGCACTACATAGGTATCAGCTACATATTTACTGTAGTTATCAGTATTATTAGTAAACCACAAATCTTGATAAAAATCCATGGCAACTTTTTTATTCACAGCTTCAATGCTGTCATTTTCATGAGCATAGGTGCTTAAATTCATTAAAAACAGAAATAATATCAGTGTCGTCTTTTTCATAGCAATTAATTTATACACCAAGATCACTATTAATATTCCTGGTTATTATTGCTAAAAGGCATACTTAATATTGCTGAAAGCCCAAATGTTAGTTACATATAGGTAGAGGGTAACTCGTTAAAGTATTTTTTAAAGGCCGTGGTGAAATTAGAAGGGTGAGAATAACCGAATTCATAACTAAGCTCTGTTGGTGTTTTGCTTTTTGTTAGAAGCTCATCCTTCGCATATTCCATTCTTATTTTATGATGATATTGAATGGGAGAACTACCGAAAAGTTGCTTGAATAGTAATTTAAATTTAGTAGCACTCATTCCTGCCATACTAGCAAGGGCTTCTATACTAGGTACATCCTGTGTCAAAGGGTTTCTCAACCCTGCTGCAGCTTTAAATAAACTTCTAACATCACTAATATGCATATTGCTCTTAGCTACTTCAGATTTTCTCCTTTTTAACTTAGAAGTGAGTTTTATAATAAAATCAAGGCAGTGTTTATGACAAATAAGCTTATTATCCATAGAGGCAAGTGCAAGCCTAAGACTTTCTTCTAGCTGATAATCTAGATCTTCGTAGGAGAGCTTTTCCTCAAAGCTCAACTCTTCTTGAAAGTAAAAGTTGATAAACTCTTTATGAAAGCGGAAAGAGCAAACATTTACGATTTGATTCGCTTCAAATTGTGTGGTTATTTCTAGACCTGGCCCATAAATCAATACCCCCATAGGTGCATGTCTATGAAATTCAATATCCTGATTATCTACTTTTTTGATCTGCCTTAGATCTGCAAGATTGATGTGAAACAGCACCCAATCCGAATCATCTGAATTCACAGATTTCATCGAATAGATTACATTTTCACTGCAGTTTGACCAATGATAGAATTCTAATTTAGATGGGAATTCTACAAACTTCATAGTACCGGTACCACGGTGCTTTGGTGTGTGATAAACCTGACCTTGATCCGATGGTTTCATTTCAAAGAAACTTATAAATTGATCAGCCAATGGCTCATGAATTTTAATTTCAATAGTCTTCACCTTTCTAATATAATGATGTATGTTCTAAATTCTAAAAGGTGAGACAAACTATTAGATAAAGTCATATTAGATGGCTAGTTTTATTAGCTATCTAAGTCTTAAATTAACGGTGTAAATACATTCCAATGAATAATATTTTAAAAAATATCACATTTATTCCCCTCTCTCTTTTGCTTATTTTAAGTAATGGGTTACATGCCCAAAACCACCAAGAGCGGTTTGATGCAATAGACGTACAGCATTACAAGTTTGATATCAAGTTATCAGACGCTACGAATGAGATAGAAGCAGTAGCTGAAGTGACTATTCGATTTAAAAAGGCAATAAGCACTTTTCACCTTGATTTGATCAAAAAGCAAGCTGATGGCAAAGGTATGACAGTAAGTTCTGTTAAGGAAAATGGTCATGCACTCAATTTTAAACACGATGGTCAGGTATTATCTTTCAACATAGCTTCAAGCAAAGTTGATGAGCAGAGAACTTACACCATAATCTACAAAGGCATTCCAGCCGATGGACTTTACATCTCAAGAAACAAGTATGATGAACGTACTTTCTTTGCAGATAATTATCCTGATCGCGGTAAAAACTGGTTGCCATTAGTCGATCACCCATCAGACAAAGCCACAGTAGAGTGGTTGGTCACAGCTCCTAATTACTACCAAACTATAGGCAATGGAAATCTGATAGAAGAAAGCTATGTTAATGATGATATGGTGATGTACCACTATAAAATGGAAACCCCCATTTCTACTAAGGTGATGGTTTTCGGCACTGCCAGATTTGCCGTAGAGTACAGTGGTGAGCTAAAGAACATTCCCGTTTCTGCATGGATTTATCCGCAAGACAAAGAAAAAGGCTTTAGTGATTTTTCTAAAACCACTGCTATCCTAGACTTCTTCATTACCCACTTTGGACCTTATTCATTTGAGAAACTGGCTAATGTACAATCAAAGACCCGTTTTGGAGGCATGGAGAATGCAGGCAATATATTTTATGGAGAAAACAAAATTGATGGTAAAGGAAGTGTTGAGGGAACACTGGCACACGAAATAGCGCATCAATGGTTTGGTAACTCAGCTACGGAAGGCAGCTGGCATCACCTTTGGCTTAGCGAAGGTTTCGCTACTTATTGTACCGACCTTTATTGGGAACATCAATACGGCAGAGACCAGTTCGTGGTGCGCATGAAGTCGGAGAGACAAAAATATGTTGACTATGCGCCAACTAACATGGTTCCAATTATAAACCCTGTAAAAGATGATTACTTACAATTACTATCTCCACTTACCTATCAAAAAGGAGGCTGGGTACTGCATATGCTAAGGCATAAAATTGGTGATGAGCTTTTCTGGAAAGGTATTCGTACTTATTATGAAAAGTATCAATACAGCAATGCTTTGTCTGAAGATTTACAGGCAGTAATGGAA
>CAYGNU010000602.1:0-3009 GCA_964351175.1 uncultured Roseivirgaceae bacterium
GCGAAATCAAAATGTAGGATTTATATTTCAGAATTTTCAACTTTTACCAACTCTGACTGCATTAGAAAATGTTACCGTTCCTTTGGAACTAAGAGGTGAGAAGAATTTTAAAGATAAAGCCATTGAGTTGCTTGAAAGAGTTGGATTAGGAGATAGAATGACTCACTACCCGTCACAGTTATCTGGTGGTGAGCAACAGCGGGTGGCTATGGCCCGCGCTTTTATAACTTCTCCCAAAGTTCTTTTTGCAGATGAACCAACTGGTAATCTTGATGAAGAAACCGCTGATAATGTCCAAAACCTTTTGTTTGATTTAAATAAGCAAGAAGGAACCACCTTAATTATGGTTACTCATAATCTTGAGCTAGCCTCATTTACTAATCGAATACTTAAACTAAAAGGTGGCAAGGTTATAAGCGATGAACAAACCTTGATGAAGTCATAGATGGAATATTTAATCAAGATTAAGAAAAAGAAAAACTCCCTTTTATCTGACAAATGGGTTTGGAAAATGGCACTCAAAGACGCCCGAAATAACTTGGGCAGACTCTTTTTATTTATATCCTCTATTATTATTGGTATAGCGGCATTGGTTTCAATCAATTCTTTTAATATCAATTTGCAAGGTAGTATAGATAATCAAGCAAAGGATTTGCTAGGCGCTGATTTTGTTGTTAATGGCAACAAGGCCTTTGAAGAAGAAATGATTCAGGCTATTGATTCTGTTCAAGCGGAAAAAGCAAGTGAGGCAGACTTGGCTTCAATGGTCATGTTCATGACTAGTACACCTGGTACCCGACTAGTAAGAATTGTTGCTTTGGAGGGTGATTTTCCTTTCTATGGTGAGCTTGAGACGCTACCTGAAAATGCTTCAGATTTAATGAAGAGTGAGCCTTATGCTATGATGGATAGAAACCTAATGGGTCAATATGATGTCAGTGCAGATGATTCAGTCAAGATTGGAAAAATGACTTTTAAAATTGCAGGTGAAGTATCCAAAATACCAGGTGGAGGAGGCATTCAATCTACTTTTACCCCTTCAGTTTACATTTCAATGAAATACCTTGATTCAACGGGGCTGGTACAATATGGAAGCAGAGTTGACTACAAAAAGTATTTTAAAACTGCTTCACAAGAAGAGACAGATCAATTGGTGGAAAAGCTTAAACCTATTGCTCGAAAATATGGACATTCAGTAGAAACAGTGGAGCGGAGGAAGGAGAATCTTGGTGAAGGCTTTCAAAACCTTTACAAATTTTTCAACTTATTAGCTTTTGTTGCACTAATTCTGGGGTGTATTGGCGTGGCTAGTTCCGTTCATATTTATGTAAAGGAAAAAAGAAATACTGTTGCGGTCTTAAGGTGCATTGGAGCTTCTGGTTGGCAGGCGTTTAATGTCTTTTTTATTCAGACACTAATTATAGGTTTAATTGGAAGTGTTTTTGGTGTATTTCTTGGCGTGATAATTCAATATGGATTACCAACACTCTTACAGGAGTTTATTCCTTTAGATTTGGACTTAAGTATAGCTTGGGGAGCCGTTTTAGAAGGACTATTATTGGGTTTAGTTATATCTATACTATTCTCTGTTTTACCGTTATTATCGGTAAGATTTGTACCACCACTATCGGTTCTTCGTACTGGTTTCGAACCAATTAGAAAATTCTCGAAGTCAAGAGTATTAGTGGTCGTGTTAATATTGCTTTTTCCCTTTCTATTTGCAGCTTATCAGTCTTCTAGTTTTACAATTGGTGCATTATTTTTTCTAGGGTTGGTTGTTGCCTTTGCAGCGTTAGCAGGGGTTGCCCAAGTTTTAATGAATACAGTAAGGAAATTTTTTCCTTCCGGGTGGTCATTTATTTGGAGACAAAGTCTTGCTAATTTATTCAGACCTAATAACCAAACCATAGTTCTCGTGGTAGTTATAGGACTTGGTGCATTCTTAATTGCCACATTGAATATAACTCAAAATAGTCTCTTGAATCAGGTTGAGTTTGTGGGCAATGAAAATCAGTCGAATACGATTCTTTTTGATATTCAGCCAAATCAGAAGGAAGGAGTGGTGAAGTTAACTCAGGATAATGAATTGCCAGTTCAGCAGTTGGTTCCAATCATAACCTGTCGTTTAAGTACCATTAATGGCAAAACAATCAGAGACATACAGCAAGATACTACCGATGCCATACCTAACTGGGCGTTAACAAGAGAATATCGGGTAACCTATAGAGATTCAATTCATACTTCGGAAGTATTAGAAACTGGAGTAGTTCAACATATTGCTAATGACAGTATTTATGTTACTGTGAGTAAGGGTATGCACGAAAACCTAGAACTCAAAATAGGAGATGAGATTATTTTTGATGTACAAGGAATACCTATCACTACCTATCTTGGGGGCATTCGTGATGTAGATTGGCCAGTCGATCCACCTAACTTTATTTTTGTATTTCCTAATGGAGTTTTAGAACAAGCACCGCAGATTTATGTGCTTACGACAAGAATAGATGCACAATCAAAAGCTAATACTTATCAACGCGAGTTGGTGGCTCTGTTTCCTAATGTATCGCTGATAGACTTAAGTCTCGTGCTATCTACAATAAATGAATTCTTTGATAAGGTTTCATTTGTAATTCAGTTTATGGCCTTATTTAGCGTTTTGACCGGGCTAGTAGTTTTAGCAGGAGCTGTTATTAACAGTAAATACATCAGACTAAGAGAGAACGTAATGCTAAGAACGATAGGTGCAATGAGCAAACAGATAGTAGGAATGACTATTTTAGAATATGGGTATCTGGGCTTTTTTGCAGGCCTTACAGGCATTTCCCTTTCACTCATCTCAGGTTGGTTATTAGCTACATTCTTTTTTGAAGTGATCTTTTTGCCAGACTATTTAGGACTTCTTTATTTATGGTTGACCATTATGGGATTGACTATTTTCGTTGGCTGGTTAAATACCAGGGGCGTAATTCATAGATCACCTCTAGAAGTGCTGAGAAAAGAAGTCTAGGT
>CAYGNU010000603.1:0-1173 GCA_964351175.1 uncultured Roseivirgaceae bacterium
AGTACCTGTGGCGGCTAAGCTGGCAATGCCATATCGGTAAGAGGCAACAAATGACCCACCTTTTGATTTTCTAAAAGGACCTTCAGCCATAAATTCTAATCCACTAAAGGCGCTCATTTGTGCTGTAAATTCATTTTTATCGGTATTTCCATTTCTGAAATTAACATCAAACACGGCACTGTTGGCGTTTCCATACTCAGCAGGAAAAGCACCTGTTAGGAAATCTGAAGTTCTCAATAAATTTGTGTTTAGTGCATTAACAGGTCCGCCTGTTGTGCCTAATGCAGCAAAATGATTGGTAGTTGCGACAGGAATGCCTTCAATCCTCCAAAGCAAGCCCACTGGTGAGTTTCCTCTTACCACAATGTCATTTCTGGAATCATCAGGAGCACTTACGCCTGCAAATGAAGTTGCTAATCTGGCAACATCATTTCTGCCGCCAGAAAATCTTGTCACCTCTTCTAAGCTAAATGTGCGCGCACTTACCTTAGCTAAATCATTCAAAGGAAGATCCTTGTCTGCTTCTGCAGTAATTACTATTTCATCAAGTTTTTCAACTGACTCTTCGAGTTTAATTCTAAGAATTACCTCTTTACCAGCAGTCACTAGCACATTAGGTAGCGTTATTGTTTTATAACCAATATACTGCACAGCAAGTGTCTGCCGGCCTACAGGAATTTTTTCCAAACGAAAATTCCCATCTAAATCTGTTACAGTTCCTATTAATGGATCAGAGCCAATCAATACTATAGAGGCTCCAATAATTGGAAACTCAGCCTGCTGATCTAGTACTATGCCTTTTACCACCTGTGTCTGAGCTTGAAGGTTAAAAGATAAAAAGCCAAAAACGATAATTAATAATGGTTTTAAATTTTTCATTTTATATTTTGTTTGAATCTGGCACCAAATTAAAGCGCCAGGAATGGCACTGAAATGTAAAAGTTGGTAAGACGAGAATAAAATAGGTTAAAACCAGAAAATGGTTAATTAAATCATTGGATAGGTTTTAGATCAGGCTAATTCCAGTTGACAGTTAATAATTCCGGTTTCAGAGGAGTATTTTAGTGTCTAATGTGGATATCCCTTCGTTTAAAATCTCAGAAATGCGTATTTTGAACAAAATTTCAATAATGACAATTGCAGGATTAAGGTTTAAAGAAGTTTATGTAAGAT
>CAYGNU010000603.1:1183-3005 GCA_964351175.1 uncultured Roseivirgaceae bacterium
ATGTAAGATGGATAGGGATTTTCATTTTAGCTTACATTATGACCTTCTTGCATGATGCAGATCCTGATCAAACTAAACTTGACAAGTACTTTACTTCTCTTGTTTTTACAGGTATTCTTTGGAACGGGGCATTTGCTATTTTTATGTTTTTCAGGAAGCGATATCCTCAAATTAAGCAGACTCCAAAGCGACTTTTTATAACCTTTTCTTTACTTACCATTTTCATGGTAATAGGTGATCCGCTTATTTGTTACATTTTTGATTTTAATCAAGGTGTCGATTATTTATCATTTAATTATTTAGCTCAAAATGCCAGTATTGATGTAATTGCTGCAGCCATTATTGGTTCAATTTATGAAAATGCGTTTTTCTTTGAGCAATGGCATTCTTCTATAAAAATGAATGAAGAGCTTAAGAACCAACAGATTCGAACCCAATTTGAAGTGTTACAAAATCAAATGAGTCCTCACTTTTTGTTCAATAGTCTTAATACCTTGACAACGCTGATTGCAGAAGATCAGAATGTCGCTATTAGTTTTACTGAAAAGCTTTCCGAGGTATATCGATATATTCTTCAAAATAAAGAAAAGGAGTTGGTCACTCTTCAAGATGAACTGGATTTTGTGAAGGCTTATATCTTCCTTTTGCAGATGAGATATCCGGAGAATCTTTCTGTCGATATAAATATTGATCCGGTTCAAAAAGAAAGGAGTATTGCTCCATTGACCCTCCAAATGCTGGTTGAAAATGCGATTAAACATAATGTAATTTCTAAAGCACATCCTTTGCACATCAATATTTATGTGGAAAATGGAAAGTCGTTGGTGGTAAAAAATAACTTGCAAGAGAAGAAGTCTATTGGAAAGTCAACCAAAACAGGCCTTCATAATATTCGCAGCAGATATGCCTATTTCGGCAATCATGAAATAGATGTAATAGTAACGGCAGACAACTTCATGGTGGCGGTGCCTTTGATTGAAGTCATAAAAGAAAAATCGCTTATTTCTGCATGAAAATATTAATCATTGAAGATGAGGCGCCTGCCTTTAGAAGACTGCAGAAGGTGCTAGAAGAGATCAATCCGGCTATTGAAATTGTAGAGGTGATTGATAGTGTGGAGGAGTCAGTGTCGTGGTTCACTCATCATAATCCTCCTGATTTGATATTCATGGATATTCAGTTAAGTGATGGCATCAGTTTTGAAATCTTTGAAAAAGTAAAAATCAATAAACCAGTAATTTTTACCACCGCTTTTGATGAGTATATGCTAAAGGCATTCAAAGTAAACAGTATAGATTATCTTCTAAAACCTGTAAAAAGGGAGGACTTGACGGCAAGTCTTCAAAAATATAATGACTTAAAAGCATCATTTTCTTCTGAAGCCTCATTACCTGATTTAAATACCCTTATCGGCCAGATAAGGATGGATGATAAAAAATATAAGTCACGGTTTCTTATCAGGCAGGGTGAGAAGTTGATATCAGTTGAAACTGTGGATGTGGCCTATTTTTATACCAAAAACGGAGTAGTTTATTTAGTGACCAACGAAGATAAAAAGTACCTCATGGATTTTAATCTTGACGAGCTGACTAATCAACTTGATCCTGATAAATTCTTCAGGGCAAATAGACAGTATGTGGTTAGTTTCCAAGCGATTAATGCTACCCATAAGTATCATAAAGGAAAATTGCTTGTAGAACTTCGGCATAAAACGGATGAGCCACTGACGGTGAGTGCCGAAAAGGCAACTGAATTTAAGAATTGGTTGGGTGATTAGGCATAGTTCAATAAGAAGGAGAATATGTGATCCCCCTTCTTATTT
>CAYGNU010000604.1:0-2995 GCA_964351175.1 uncultured Roseivirgaceae bacterium
GGTGGAAATCTTATTGTGAAGACAATAAAGTAAATCTGTTTGAACCTGTATTAGAATACGAAAAAGACCAAAAAGGTCGCTCAGAAACTGAAGTTTGGGAAGGGTTAAGTCGTGCCTATGCGGTAATGAAAGATGCCGTTAACACTGGACTGAAAGAAGAAATGACTTCAAGATCAGGCATGATTAACAATGGTGCAAAGAAGGTCTATCAAAATAAATTGACTGTTCTGTCAAAGGAATTTCAGAATCTTATCTCAAGAGCACTTGCTGCTAAGGAGGTAAATTCATGTATGGGAAGAATTGTTGCGGCTCCAACAGCAGGCGCCTCCGGTATATTACCAGGAACTTTATATACACTACAAGAAATCCATAATCTTGATGACAAAAAGATATTAGAAGGCCTATTAGTTGGGGCAGGCATTGCTCTGATTATCGAGCAAAAAGCATCGCTAGCAGGCGCTGTTGGTGGATGTCAAGCAGAGACAGGTAGTGCAGCAGCCATGGCTTCTGGTGCTATTGCCTACTGCTTAGGAGGAGATATTGATCAAATATTTAATGCTGTTGCAATTACTATACAATGTACCTTAGGTTTAGTATGTGACCCTGTAGCTGGTTTAGTGGAAGTGCCTTGTGTTGTAAGAAATGCCAGTGCGGCAGCAATTGCCAATTCATCTGCTCAAATAGCATTATCTAATGTCAGTGCTGTTATTCCAGTGGATGAATGTGTTGAGGCCATGGGTGAGGTTGGTCAAAGCATGGAGAGTAGGTATAAAGAAACCGCCATGGGTGGCTTGGCTGCTACTAAAACTGGCCAGCAAATTTCAAAGAAAGTACTTATTCAGGATATAGAAATACTTCCGGATGAGCATCTTGAGGAATAAAAGATTTTATAGTATCACCTGCGAAATAAACAATTCCAGATAGTACAATTGACCAGAAAATCGCACTGATCAACATATACATAATTATCAGCTTTTTTGGCGTATGATAAGTTGTGAGTAAAAGTGTACCTCCAATAGGTGTTAATATTACAGGTGTCAAAAATGCTACTCCTTTAATACCATATTTCTTCCATATTGACACAAACTTCCTGTTACGTTTTGTGAAAACTTTTTTATTCCTAAAAATTTTGCTCAACCAATTTTCACGGATATATGTCCCGAGGTAAGTAAATAAAAAAACACTTGACATCATTCCAATAATTGTAATAATAATAGTGACTATGAAATTAAAGCCAGCTCCATAGCCCAACGTTGGCCCAAATATGAATTTGAGCATGGTAAGAAAAATAATAGAGATTATTTTGGCAATTTCAGCAAGCATCTAAGAAATAACAGTGTAGGTGTAAATGACATATGTCATTAACAAAACTACACCAGCAAATCTGGACATCCTTCGTTTATACAACATTAATGGAAGTATTATTAAGGTTATTCCCAACATTACTGTCATGTCTTGTTGGACAATAATTTCACTTACATGGATATCTTGAATAATACTTGTAATGCCCAAAATAGAAAGGATATTAAAAATATTTGAACCCATCAAATTACCAAGTGCTAGGTCAGTTTCTTTCTTAATAGAGGCTACAATAGCAGTTACCAATTCTGGCAAACTAGTACCTAATGCCAATACTGTAATCCCTATTACACGCTCGCTAACACCTAAAAACGTAGCCATTTCTTTAGCACCACCAACGAACCAATCAGCTCCAAAATAAAGCCCTATACATCCAATAGCTATATATAAAATGTCTTTCCATAAATTATTGGATACCTCCGGCACATCGAGTGTCTCTTCAGCTGCACGTAGCGCCTTTGTTTCTTTCCTTGATTTTCTAATAATATAAACTGTATAGACTATTAATAAAAACAGAAATACAATTCCCTCAAAGGAGTCAATTACCGCATCTTTCTCTTTTACAACAAAATATAATAGAAGAGAACTACCCATGGTAACAGGCCAATCGATCTTGATTGAATCCTCTTGAACATTGATTGGGCCAATCAATGCAGTTATACCAAGAACAAGAGCCAAGTTGCATATATTGGAACCTACAACATTTCCCATGGTCATATCGGGGCTTCCATCTAAAGCTGCACTTATGCTTATTAAAAGTTCAGGGGCAGAAGTACCAAAAGCTACTATTGTAAGGCCTACTACTAAAGGTGAGATATGAGAACGCAATGCAATGCTAGATGCCCCTCTAACAAGGAAGTCGCCTCCTAAAATGAGGACGAACAGGCCAATTATAAGCATTACAATGTTTAAAAGCATATGTATTAACTCTTTACCCCAAAACTTAAATCGCCAGCATCCCCAAGTCCTGGAACGATATAGGAGTCTTTATTCAATTTTTTATCTAAAGATGCAGACCAGATGGTATATTTCCTACTCAAATGGGCGGCAATATACTCAATTCCTTCTGGTGCAGCAACTGCTGACACAAAATGTATATCAGATGGCAACCCCTTAGTGATCAGCTGATTATACGCAGCAATTAATGACTTGCCAGTTGCTAACATCGGATCTACAATTATTAACGTCCTTCCCTCCAATTCTGGAGCAGCCAAATAGTCTAGTTTAACTGAAACATCCTCCCCTTCCACACGATAAGCCCCGATAAAAGCAGCATCAGCCTCATCATAAAAATCCATAAAACCATTAAAAAAAGGCATAGAAGCACGTAGAATGGCTACAATTACTGGATTTTTATCCAATACCTCCACTTCTTTATTTGCCAATGGTGTTTGAATAATTTCTTTCTTGTATGCTAAACTTTTTGAAAGTTCATAAGCCATTACCTGACCAAGTTTTTTCAAATTATGTCTAAATTTGGATCGATCCTTTTGAATATCTTTATGACGCATCTCATATAAGAAATGGTTGGCAATAGAAGCCTGATGATCCAATATTTTAATCATTGAGAGAGGCAGACATTAAGTATTATTAAAAATAGATTCTTCAATTGGAAATATAATTATTATTATAAAAC
>CAYGNU010000605.1:0-2995 GCA_964351175.1 uncultured Roseivirgaceae bacterium
ATCGTCACCGTTTATGATACTGGCATAGTACTTATTTGGAAGGGCCAAATCCCTAGGATTCGGGCGCTCCACTACTTTGTAATTAACAGACATTGTTATAGTATTTAAAATGTGAAAAAAGAATGAAATAATCCGTTAAGAGCGCTCTGTGTGGATATGAATTGTAATAAACAAAGAATATGCCAGAAACTGGCGTTGTGTGGTAATAGACGAAAAAAGTTGAATTTTTATTAGTGGAACGAAAGATGCGCTTGCATCAGATCGTGCCTGCGGTTGTGTGGGCTCCTGCCTGCGGTTGTGTGACCATGAACAACTTGTTGTTGGATGTGCTACCTGCGGTTGTTTGGGGTGGTGAGTGCGGGAGGTTAGATTGCTCGATAATTACAGCGCTGAAATTTTTAATCGTGTAGATGTTTTGAGTTATAAGAATGCTTTGTTTATAACCTTCTAGAAATAACGGTTATTAGTTTTCGGCACTTAACTTTGTATTATTTATCTTTCCCTGTTTTTACTTTTTAAATAAAGACTTTGGCTAAGAATACCTATATAGACTTATTTGCTGGATGTGGAGGTCTTTCGCTTGGATTACACAATGCTGGTTGGAAAGGAGCTTTTGCAATTGAGAAAAGTATTGATGCTTTTAAAACGTTAGAATACAATTTAATAAAGAAGAAAAAGCATTTTGATTGGCCTGAATGGCTTGAGCAATCAAATCATGATATAAATGAAGTCATTGCAAATTATAGGGAGAACCTCATTTCGCTTAGAGGTAAAATAGATTTAGTAGCTGGTGGGCCACCTTGCCAAGGCTTCTCAATGGCAGGAAGAAGAGTTGAAAATGATTCAAGAAATGACCTGATCAATTCCTATATAACTTTTATCGAGTTAGTTAAACCCAAGCTCATATTCTTTGAGAATGTAAAAGGGTTTACAGTAGGGTTCAAAAGTAATGATCAAAAAGGAAAGGCTTATTCAAACTACGTAGTTGAGAAACTCAAAGAAAAAGGCTACAAGGTGAAAGGGGATCTTATTGATTTCTCAAAGTATGGAGTTCCTCAAAAGCGCACACGTTTTATACTGGTGGGGATTCACAATGATTTTCTTAGCACAAAGAACAATCTGGATGAAAACACCTTTTTCAGCGAGTTAGAGAAGAACACAGAGAGCTTTCTGGTTAATAAAGGATTAAACCTGAATCCTACGCTTGAAAATGCGATATCTGATTTATTACAATCTAATGGCCAAATAGAATCAGATACGCCAAACTTTAATGCTGGCTTATATAGTACAGCCCAGTCTGAATACCAGAAATATTGTAGAAAGGATGAAAGGGAAAATAGTAAAGTTGACAGCCACAGATTTGCCAGGCATACTGACACAATTAAATCAAGATTTCAAATAGCACTTTCAGAGAAACTGAGCAGTGCAGAGTATAGAGTGCGTTTCAAACTCAAGAAGAGTAGTACAAAGATTCTTGACGGTAAGAAACCAACACCAACTATCACGACACTTCCTGATGACTACATTCATTATTGTGAACCAAGAATAATGACTGTCCGTGAATACGCAAGGATTCAATCTTTTCCGGATTCATATGAGTTCAAAGGGAAATATACTACTGGAGGGCAACGAAGAACTCAAGAAGTACCTAGGTATTCCCAAATTGGAAATGCCATACCACCATTATTTGGTGAGCAAGTGGGGGTGATTTTGAATAAGTTCACTCAATAATGGGTACTAATCTACAATTCAAAGTTAGCTCTGCCTTAAAGAATATTATTGGGAGTGATTTAATTCCAGATGACTATATAGCAATATTTGAGTTGGTTAAAAACTCTTATGATGCACATGCTACTCATGTGAATATCACATTCAAAAATATATATTCATCTGACGCTAGAATTATAATTGAGGATAATGGAAAAGGGATGAATTATGATGACCTAATTAACAAATGGTTATTCGTAGCGTATTCCGCAAAAAAAGAGGGAACCGAAGAAGATAGTTACAATTACAGAGATAGAATTAAGATTAGAAGAGCATATGCTGGGGCAAAAGGAATTGGAAGGTTTTCCTGTGACAAATTAGGCGCAGAGTTGTATCTCGAAACCGTAAAAGATGAACCTATTCCTAAAACAGAAACACTCCTTACCGAATGGGACAAGTTTGAAGCTGATTTAAAAGAAGAGTTTATAAATATCAGCGTACTTCATGAAACAATTAAGTCCGTTTCTGAAAGTTCATATCATGGGACAAAGCTTGAGATTTCTAAATTGAAAAGTTCTTGGAATCGAGATAAACTTCTGGTTCTAAAGGATTCACTTGCTCGATTAATAAATCCAAATTCATCATCAGATGATGAATTTCAAATAACCCTTAGTGTTGCGGATGAAATAGTTGAGGATAAGGTGCAAGTTGAGAAGAACAAGAAAAAAGCAGACCATCCAAAAAGCCCCTTAGACCAATCTCAAGTTGAGTATTTTAGGATTGTAAATGGTAAAGTTAGAAATCTCATTTTTGAAGCTCTTGAGATTAGAACAAGCTTTATTCAGTCATTTGTTGAGCAAGATATAATTAGGACTGAACTATATGAAGCGGGGGAATTAGTATACAAGATAATAGAAGTGAATCCCTTTGAAGATTTAAGTGATATATCTTTTGCACTGTATTTTTTAAATCAGTCTGCTAAAAACACTTTTAGCAGAAGAATGGGAATGCAACCAGTGGAGTACGGCCATGTGTTTGTTTATAAGAATGGACTGAGAATATATCCGTATGGTGAAAGAGGTGAAGATCCCTTAAAAATGGATATTCGCAAAAGTCAAGGTTATGCTAGAAATTTAGGTACCAGAGAAGTTATAGGATACATTTCAATTGAAGGTGGCAATGATAATTTGCGTGAGACCTCTAGTAGGGGCGATGGTCTTATTAAGTCCACTACTTATTCAGATATTGACTAGTCGGTTTCGGAACGAGTGAAGACTGGATCCAATAT
>CAYGNU010000606.1:0-388 GCA_964351175.1 uncultured Roseivirgaceae bacterium
TGGTGTCACTTCTTTTGTTATATCCTTTGCAGGTTCTATTTTGAGGTCTTGAAAGCTTATTTTTCTCTCAATATCTGTGATTTACAGTTTTTCAATACTTTACTATAACCAAAGCATTTTTATTTCATAATTCTTAGCCTCTCAAATAGATAATGTTCATTATCAGAATACCGAAAAGAGCAAACCCACGAAGAATATCTAGAATTTCAATTCTGTCTACTTGAGCAACTGGGGCAACAGTGCTATTTTGGCTGAAAGACATTAAAGTTCGGATTTTTCAACATTCGAAACCATAAAGCTTCTCGGTTTCATTTGATTGAAACAATCTAAATCAAGCGCATCTCCATCAAAAAAGCGCAATACATTTTGATCATAGCATTCTAAATTG
>CAYGNU010000606.1:398-2994 GCA_964351175.1 uncultured Roseivirgaceae bacterium
CCCATAAATCCCCAGCCAATAAGATCATACCAAACTAAAACTCTTCAATCACCCCGCCACCGCCCCCTATTGGGGATAATGACGCGCTGGCTATTTGAAAGAGTGCTTGCAATCAATTCTCCGGTTTCTAATGAAAAAGTTGGATCAAATCCACCAGAAATAATCAATGTCGGTAGGTCTGATTTTACTGACTCATACATTGAACGGTCTACCGGATTTACTGGCCAGGTTTCGCAAGCCTCTTTTCTTGTTTTATAGACATAGTCGCCTAAAAATGAGGCATATTCTGAAGAATCAACTGCCTGATGTGGAATCTCCTCAGCACAGATATTGGACAAGAACATGCCATCAGCATAGAAATAACTTAGGGTAGTATCGCTTAGGTTGAATGTTTCAAGCAAAGGGGTGTAATTTTCAAGAAAGGCTTCGTGAATGATGAATGGAAGCTGTGAATAAGTGTAGTCATCATATAAATAAGAAGATATCTTGGCGGCAACAGGATACCATTTGATGTTTAAGTGCATTGTAGCCCCGTTGAAATCAATAGCACTGGTTACAGTATCTATTTGAAGTCTTCTTTTTAAGACAATAAACTCATTCATAATTTCAGGGAAAGCTACTTTGCATAATGAGTCCTGTAAGCAGTAGTCAAACACTTTCTGTAAAGCTTGCTCAGACCACTTACCTCTATTGGACGTGTAGGCAATGTTCGGTGCATCTGGGGCGTGTAACACTACCCTATTTATTGCCTCCGGATAATGATTCATGTACATCAGTGAAACTTTTCCTCCATAAGATGTCCCGAAAATATTGATCCTGTCATATCCCAGCCATCTACGAACTTCTTCCATATCTTCTACGATATATTTTGTTGCATAAAAATTGAAATCCACCGAATCTTTATAGGTTTCAATACAGGACATCAATTCCTCTTTTGGATACGGGTGTTGAAAGTGTTCCTGAGGGGAAGCCTTCGTTTGTATATCAACACAATGGAGTGGACCAGATCTTCCTGTTCCACGTACATCGATATAAACTATGTCATGATACTTTCTGAAAGTATCATCATCTTCTTCAGTATAAAAATAAGATTGATTTGAGGCAGCAACTCCAGGGCCTCCATCAACGATAAATATGGGTTCTTTTAAGCTGTCCCTATTTAGTGCAGGTGTAACTGCTACAAATAGGGGAATTTTCCTACCTATAGATTTATCTCTATTTTCAAAAACTTCAAGTGTTCCGATTAAAATGGAGTCCTGAAATCCTTCCGGCTGGAAATAATTCAATTGATCAAAAATGACTGGCTCAGATTTTTCATTGCTACATGCCAGTATACCTCCTATTAGAAGTGCGGAAATAAGAATATTAAGCTTTTTCATTTCATTAGGTTTTTGTTTGCACTAGGCCACCAAACAAAAGTCATTTCAACAATCACCAGAGGGTAAATCCAAAGTATCGCCAACACAAATAATGATGGGATAGCACCCGGTAGAGGATAGCCATTGAAAAGAAGGTAAAAAACTGTGCTAGCTCCAATGAGCGTGCCTGCAATGTAAATCTTACCTAAGGTACGGTGAGTGTTCGGATAATTCTTTCTAATTTTTGGCCAAAACTGAATTGGTCCGATAAATAGTGTACAGAATGCCACTGCAAAATGCGCTACTAGCCAGGGTTCTATGGCCAATTTTCTCGGCCCAAGGACTCTAATTATGTACGGGGTCACACTTTCTAAGTAGAAATATGTGCTTAACAGGATTAGAAGTGTCCACCTGAAGACTGATGAGGCTCTTTTTAATACCATTAGTAATTTCTTTTGGATACAGCTTGATTAGCAAAAAGCTCTAAATCTATGCCGAGTGATACCTCGTGAGTGTTAAAGCCTGTCTCAGGGGCATCATTGGATTGAATTTCTCCTGTATAGCCTAAACGCAAACCATTATCTAAGTTCAGAAAAGTAGCAATGCCGAGTGCCTTGAAATTTCGGGTAAAAACACCTCCCCAAATGATGTTTGCAAACAATGCGCTTAAACCAAGATCGGTAGATAAAGAAGCACCTTCTGCTGATCTCAGAATTGTGTACGGTTTGAACTTCATTCCATTGCGAGCGTCCCAAATATATCCGGCTGTAACATAAATATGCCGGTTGTATCGTTCACCGGTATTTTCCCCTATATCTTCCTTCAGTTTTAATAAATGTGGTATGGAGAAGCCCAGATAATAGTTTTGATTGTTCAAAAACAATCCAGCTCCAACATTGAATTTTGTAAATCCATCATCTGCATTTATAAAATCTTCGTCACTGGTATCTTCCAGCGTTAGTCCATTAAAATCATATTGCAAAGACAATAGCCCAGTCTGTAGACCAAAGGATAATTTGGTGTCAATAGTTAGGTCTAACTGATAGGCATAGGAAATATTGAAATCAGTATTGGTGTTGATGCCAACTTTATCGTGAATAAGCGCAAAGCCAAGACCCACCTTGTTACTAGCAAAAGAACTATTTCCAGAGGCCATTATGGTCTGAGGAGCACCGTCAATACCTCCCCATTGAGATCGGTATTGCAAGTCAAAACTAGTTACTGCATTTACTCCTGCG
>CAYGNU010000607.1:0-2992 GCA_964351175.1 uncultured Roseivirgaceae bacterium
GACATTTACGGTTTTAAAGCCGCACGTTTCTTAGCCAGGAACGTTGGCATGCATTAAAAAGGAATGAATAATATACAAGACATATTAAAACTTGCTCCAAAAGCGATTCCTACTATATACAAGAAGGGAACAATTATTCAAAGATCTGGTGATTTAAAAACCTCTGCCATCTATGTTAAAAAAGGGCTACTAAAAAGCTACCTTATCGATAGCAAAGGGAAAGAACATATTTATATGTTCGCTCCGGAGAATTGGGTTATTGGAGATTTAGAAGCAATACAATACAAGCAACCTGCGGAGTTATTTATAGAATGTCTAGAGGATTCAGAAGTCATAACTTTTGAAAAAGACTGTTTATTCAATACTGAGTTAAACAAGGAACAAATTGCCCAAAACGCTCAGGTTTTGTATAGACGAATTGGGCGTCTGCAACGCAGAGTTTTAATGCTGATGGGAGCTCCAGCTGCTGACAGATATTTATATTTTCTTGAAACATACCCAGAATTACCCAATAGAGTTCCTCAAAAAATGATAGCCTCGTACTTAGGTATCACTCCACAAACTTTAAGCTCAATTCGAAGCGAAATCTCCCGAAAAAAATAATCTTATTTCTTCGCCTATGCGAATGCATAGCAAAAAGTAAGTCTCGAAATTTGAGTTTTAATTTCAGGCTTATGAACAAAGAATATTCAAACGGAGAAATCACCATAAAGTGGCAACCAAAAGTTTGTCAGCACGCAGCGATTTGCGTTAAAACTTTACCACAAGTATATAATCCAAAAGCTTCACCATGGATTGCTATTGAGAATGCTTCATCGGAAGAGCTTAAAAAACAAATTTCTCAATGCCCTTCTGGAGCTTTAAGTTTCACTATAAATAGATAGAAATGAGTAAACCTAAAATAGCAGATAGAAAACCTATCAAAGTAGAATTAAAAAAAGGAGAAGAGCAATATTGGTGTGCATGTGGATTAAGCAAAAATCAACCATATTGTGATGGTTCACATAGAACCACAGACATCACTCCAAAAAAGTTTGTAGCCGAAGAAACAGGTGACTCCTATTTATGTATGTGTAAACATTCTAAGAATGCACCTTATTGCGATGGTACCCATGCAAAACTAAAAGAAGAAAGTGATGCTACAGAAGCACCAGCAGCTTCTAGTGATGGGCCAACCAAAGAAGAACCTACCTTGGCTTACATTAAAGCATTGGCTAAAGATGGTTTATCTAAAACTGGACATCATGGAGAAATGGGAGCTATGGGCGTGCCAATCCCTGAACTACCCAAATGGAATGACATTCAAATTTTGGCAGCTCAAATGGCAACTAAGCCTTTAATGGAAGATGCTATAGTAAACTCTGAACTAATCATCGGTCCGAAATCCAAAAAGCCTTTAAGATTAGATATTCCACTTTTTGTATCTGATATGAGTTTTGGTGCTTTATCTGAAGAAGCAAAAATCTCTTTGGCTAAGGGTGCAGAATTGGCAGGAACAGGAATTTGTTCGGGTGAAGGTGGAATGCTTGAAGAAGAACAACTAGCTAATTCTAAATATTTCTATGAACTAGCATCCGCCAAATTCGGTTTTGATTGGGACAAACTAAAGAAGGTTCAAGCATTCCATTTTAAAGGAGGACAAGGTGCAAAAACTGGAACTGGTGGTCACTTATCAGGGAATAAAGTTGTTGGAAAAATCGCTCAGGTACGAAATCTTGAAGAAGGGACTCCTGCTGTGTCACCCCCAACCTTTGATGACTTACATACTGCTGAGGATTACAAAATTTTTGCAAATAAAGTTCGTGAAGTAACTGGAGGAATTCCAATCGGTTTTAAGTTATCTGCTAACCATATTGAAGAAGACATTCAGTTTGCACTAGATGCTAGTGCGGATTATATCATTTTAGATGGAAGAGGTGGCGGAACTGGAGCAGCTCCTTTAATCTTTAGAAATAATATTTCTGTACCTACCATTCCTGCTCTAGCCAGGGCAAGACATTATTTGGATGAGGTAGGAAGAAAAGATGTCACTTTAATTATTACTGGAGGCATTCGAGTTCCTGACGATTTCATTAAAGCAATGGCATTGGGAGCTGATGGAGTTGCGGTTTCGAATTCCGCACTACAATCTATTGGATGTGTAGCCGCAAGGATGTGTAATACCAATAACTGTCCTGCTGGAGTTGCTACGCAAAAACCTGAATTAAGAAAATTGTTGAATATTGATAAATCAGCAAATCAACTGTTTAATTTTTTCTCTGCATCAACTCAATTGATGAAAGTTATGGCAAGAGCGTGCGGTCACAATCACCTGAACCAATTCAACCAAAAAGACATAACGACTTGGAAGAAAGATATGGCTGATTTGACAGGTATAAAGTTCGCAGGAATGAAATAAAACGACACGCCAACAAGGTATAAAAGCAATAGCGGTTTGAGAGCAATCTTGAACCGCTTTTTTGTTTTAAATTAAATATCTTGCTATCCAAAAGGTAGTAGCTTTTTAGTCCGCTACTGCTCTTATACTAACCGTTGGCGGTAATTAAAAATGACTGTTAAAAAGAAATATCTAAGCACTTCCATGTGGACAGACTGGGAAGAAAAGGAAACATGGCAAGAAAAGTTGATAAAAACAGTCTTGTTTTTCATTCCAAAGGCTAATCCAGGGTACGACTCAAAAATGCACCTGGTTAAAAAGTGGCTTATTGAATTTGAGGAAGAAGATGGAGAACTGCTACCATGGAGAGAGATTGGGTTGGACTCGAAAGGAACTCCTGTACTTGCCGGACCTGATAAGCAGAATTACGGATTTTGGCTTGATACAAATATGAAATATGAAGACTTTGAAGGAGAGTCAATAGACGTGGGTGAGTTTGAAAAAATCTGGGATCTCACGGGAGTTGAAGCAATAGAAATCACCAACGAATCTTAGAATAAAATAAAAAAACTACCGCCGACATAGGCTAAGCAAACATGCTCGGGGAACGGTAAA
>CAYGNU010000608.1:0-2987 GCA_964351175.1 uncultured Roseivirgaceae bacterium
CAATAAAAATGTTCCATAACCTGCAAATGACAATCCTGCCAAAATGGTAAAAACACCTGCAAACCAATCATAAGACTTTGGCTTTTGATCTTTATGTAGTTTTTTCAATTTCAATATACGGACTCCACTGAAGCATCCATAATAACTCAAAAAACTGATCATGAATAAAAAAGGAATGAACTTGTAGGTAGAAAGTCCCACCGCACTTATGAATACATAAGTCATGGCATAGAAATATACTTTACCTGCCTTGCGGTGTGGCTTCCCTCCTTTTTGAGTTGTCATTGCTATTGGTCCGCTGATGAGTGATATAACTCCAGCTAACACATGAGAAATTGCTATTAATTTGAGAGGTTCCATTTTTAAGTCGATTAGTTGATTGGCCAAATGAAAGCCCTAAATCTGACTTGAAAAAATCAATGGTATAAAATGGAGTATAATGGTATGAATGGGAAGAATTTAGGCGGTTTTCCTTTCAATAGCGGCCAAAACATCTGCTGCTAGATTTCTTGAAACCGGGACTTTTATATCTGTATTGGCAATGGTAAGCTCATAACCACGAGCATTGCCATCAACGCTTCTTACTTTTTCCAGATTGACAATAAAGCTTCGGTGGCATCTAACAAAAATGGTAGGCAAATCTTCTATTACATTCTTTATTCTGTTGCGTAACAATTGTTTATTGATTTTATCTGCTTCTTTGATCATCAATTCAAGGTAATTGCCATCAGATTTTACGAAAAGTAATTGTGACGAGGGTACTTGATATTCTATCTCCCCATTTTCATTTTTAAAAACCAGTAACCTGTCTTCTGGTAGGTCCATTGGATGTTGACTAATCTGAGAGCTCATTTTTTCTGCTTCTAGCGCATACTTCTTAAAATATTTGGCCTGATCATAATATACATAGATGACTATTGGAATAATTCCAACTGTCAAGGTATTGAGTTGTAACTCAATTATAAGAGGCCAAATTTCCAAAGTAGAATAGCCCATTAGGAATAAGTACATAGCATTCCAGAAACCAATAAAGACAAGATTCAATAGTGTAAAGCCAATTTCTTTATATACAAACCATTTTTCATTGTCGAAAAATGCAGGTATCAGTTTTGGTAAAAACACGTTTAGGAAAACTATTGAGACAAATGTGATGAGCCCAAACCCCAAGCACAGTTTATATAGTAACCATCCTGACACCTCATCAAAACCAAAAGGTTTAAAAGCAGCCAAAAATACAGCTATGAATAACCCGAAAATTGCCGCCCTCTTTATCCTAGTTACTATGGTGTCATCATTAGGATAAGGCTTACATCCCCAACTCTTTAACTTATTTATCACCCTTCAAATATAATACGAGCGTGCTGATTCTTGCCATGTAGAAAGTAATATTCCTACTTTTGCCAAAATTTTGAATATGAACCCATCTATACAGGATACCATTGTTGCCTTATCTACCGCTCCGGGAATTGGTGCCATTGGTGTCATCCGACTTTCTGGAAATGATGCTATAACCATAACCAATAAAGTTTTTAAAGGTAAAGACCTCACAAAACAGGCATCGCATACTATTCATTTTGGCACAATTAGAAATGAGGATAAAGTGATTGACGAAGTACTGGTGTCGCTTTTTATTGCACCTAAGTCTTTTACTAAAGAGAATGTGGTGGAAATTTCCTGCCATGGATCGCCTTTTATATTAAAGCAGGTCATCAAAGTGCTATTGCAAAATGGAGCACGCTTGGCTAAAGCGGGTGAATTTACACAGAGGGCGTTTCTTAACGGCCAGTTTGATCTGGCACAGGCAGAGGCAGTAGCTGATTTGATTAATGCCGATTCTGAAGCTTCTCATGAAGCAGCACTTAAGCAGATGCGTGGTGGCTTCTCGGAACAGATAAAAACCTTGCGTGAAGAACTGATCCATTTTGCCTCTATGGTTGAACTTGAGCTAGATTTTGGCGAAGAGGATGTAGAATTTGCAGATAGAGACGATCTTAAGAAGCTGATCAATGACCTTCAAGTGGTGATTGTTAAGCTGATTTCTAGTTTTGATTTGGGCAATGTCATTAAGAATGGTGTGCCTACTGTTATAGCAGGCAAACCCAATGCGGGCAAGTCTACCCTGCTCAATGCCTTGCTCAATGAAGAAAAGGCCATTGTTTCTGACATAGCCGGAACTACCAGGGATTTTATTGAAGACGAGATTAATCTAGGTGGTATCAATTTCAGATTTATAGATACGGCTGGACTGCGAGAAACCACGGACATAATTGAAGCCATGGGTGTAAAGCGCACGCAGGAGCAGATGCAAAAGGCGTCCCTTATCATTTACATGGTAGACATGGCGAATGATGAATTAGTGGACATGCATCGTGAGATCAATAATTTGGAGAATTTGGGTATTCCTTTTATTGTGGTGGGCAACAAAATGGATAAGGCTCAGCCTGATATTAAAGCCGCCATAGAAAAAATTAAAGGCTCCGTTTTGATTTCTGCTTATACCAAAGACAATTTAGATGCACTCAAAGACAGAGTTTTAGAAGTAGTAAACCTCGACAATTTCAAAACTGGGGATACGGTAGTGACCAACATCAGGCACTATGATAACCTGATCAAAACAAGAGATGCACTACAAGATGTATTAAATGGC
The DNA here is from genome assembly GCA_964351175.1 of uncultured Roseivirgaceae bacterium. Lineage (GTDB taxonomy): Bacteria > Bacteroidota > Bacteroidia > Cytophagales > Cyclobacteriaceae > Fulvivirga. Next base: position 2,648 of record CAYGNU010000608.1, read on the forward strand.
TTAGGCATCAATGTTACTGGTGACTTTCTGGCCATGGACATCCGTCAGGCACTGCATTACTTAGGGGAGATTACTGGGGAGATCACAACAGATGATCTGCTGGCGAATATTTTTTCAAAGTTCTGTATCGGAAAGTAATTACATTTCTTTTTGTTAGCTAATTGCTTCTTATAGTGCATTTTAAGTCGTTTTATCTTCCTTTAGTTGTTGCTAATTTTCCTTTATTTTCCGTATATTTGTTGCTAATCGGTTGCTAATAGAAACATATTTGTTGGTAGCAACAGGTTTTTAGAGTAAAGGAGAGATTATGCTACATAGAGCTACAACCAGCTACATGTGG
>CAYGNU010000609.1:0-461 GCA_964351175.1 uncultured Roseivirgaceae bacterium
CCTAAAAACTGGAATTCTTTGTTAATAAGTAATGGAGCTTCTACTGTATGTGAAGTAGTAAAATCTGGTTTTTTAGGGATATCACAACTAAAAATTGTGAAGCCAGCTAACAACCAAATTGTTAACAGCTTAAAATTACGCATCTGTTATAAGATTGGATTATTGTTGTTAAGAAAGTGTTAGACATATTAATTATCTAATAACCTATGAAAGACTAGCCTGAAAGAAAATTAAATTACAGTAATTATAAATTGTACCTCGATTATACCTAAGCCGTCTTGATTTAATAGAAAGTAAAAATAAAAAACCGAATATCAGTAGTTTTTTTCAGTGTTTTTGGTAAAACATTTCGCCATATAAAAAAAGCTCCGTTTACCACACCAAATAAGTATGTAACAGAGCTTTTCTTTTTTTATTTGAGCGGAGAGGGAGGGATTCGAACCCTCGGTACCCTTGTGAGG
>CAYGNU010000609.1:561-2974 GCA_964351175.1 uncultured Roseivirgaceae bacterium
CACACACGCTTTCCAGGCGAGCCCGTTCGACCGCTCCGGCACCTCTCCAATTCATTCAATAAGGGCGGCAAAGATAGAACTAATCTACCCTCTTAGCAATGATGACGTCTAGCTAATTATTCTTTTCGGGTAATTATCTTGTTTTCTAGAAGCCAGTTTCTTCCGTCTATGCTTTTAAAAAATTTTTCTCTTTGTACTGCTTCTGACCTTGTTTCAAACTCTTCTTTGCAATGCAGTTTCTAAGGTCTGTGTCCTTTTGTATATCTCGATTTGCCTTTATTGTGAGCTTTTAGTCTTTCTATTAAGTTTGATGAACTTCCATAATAGTAGGTTCCATCGTACTGACTTTTTAATATGTAAACGTAATAACTCATAAGTCCGTGAGGGATTCTCCCGCAGGGATGCCTTCGGCAGAACCCTCGGTACCCTTGTGAGGCACACACGCTTTCCAGGCGAGCCCGTTCGACCGCTCCGGCACCTCTCCAATTCATCAATAAGGGCGGCAAAGATAGAACTGATCTACCCTCTTAGCGATGTTCAAAATCCAAAAGTAAATATATCCTGAGTATAGGCTCCTACATTTTCTCCTCGCTCATTAGCAGGTCTAAACTGCCATTGGTATGCAGCCTCTAACGTCGCCTCTAATAAACCGAATCCTATACTTTGGACTATCTCGAAATCTTTTCCGTTTTCTTTATATCTACGGATTTCAGATATGTAAGCCTCTTTTACAGTTCCATTTCTGGAAACAGTAAAATTGACCGTAATCGTAGCTTTTATTCCAGCCCGTTTAGCTTCTTCAGGAATTACGGGCTCCACAATTTTAACTACTCTTGGAGGACGATCTGGATTCCCAGAAATACGCTCCTCATTCCCTCTTTGCCCTGTTGTATTTTCAAGGCTTAATGGATCTGTATTTATCAGGTTATCAAATTCTGGGAAATCTATAATCTCTTCAATTATTTTATCGTTTGGAACGGGAATTGGTACTTGTGGTTTTGGAGGCGAAGCAGGAGCATTTGCCTGTTTGGTAACAATCATCTCCTCTACAATAATCGCTTCTTTCCCAAAATTATCGAAGAAGACTTCTTTTTTAACGCTTTCAGGCCATAACTTAAAAACAGCTATCAAAATTAATTGAGCCATAATAATCGATACCATTATCCGATGATAATAATGTGAAGAAGCAAGTATGGTATCGATAATACGGTTGTTCAAGAACTTGACAGCCTTATCTGTTCATCAAGTATGAGTGAATGAGCATGGGATTTTATCTCCATTAATCCATCGAAATCTTTTGGGTCAATATAATCTAATACTGAAATTTTGAATGTTCCTTTTGGATTAAACACATTAGACCCTGATTTAAGTATTTCGTGAGCACCATCAATTACGATAGGTTGTATCCTAAAACCATGTTCCAAAGCCATAAGAAATGCTCCGTTTTTAAACGACTTTAACTTACCGTCTAAAGAACGGGTTCCTTCAGGAAATATCATAACAGGAACTAAATCTTTTAACGGCTGAACCAAATTCGAGAGTTTTTTTAGAGCAGATTTATTTGACCTATTAATTGTAAGGTGTCCTGTTAGTTTAACCATCCACCCCATTACCGGGATAAACGTCATACTATGTTTTACCACCCATTTCATAGTCCATGGCAATTGAAAAAGCAGAGGAATATCCATGAAGCTCTCATGGTTTGCAATAAAAATAGTAGGGATACTTGGATCATATTTTTCTGAACCTTTTATATCAATCTTCCAACCCGGGCTTAATTTTAGCATACACCAAGCCATTTTCCCTAATACTTTATTTGGTATACGATTGTACCTATCAAATAAAAAAGTGCCTAAATAGGTAACAGATATGAGTACAAAAAAAATAATGAATAAAAGGACGAAACCTGTCCAAACATAAATGCTAAATAAAATTCTGTTCATCTCTACGTGTTTTGAAGGGCTCTCCTGATAAAGCCTCCATTTCTAATCAATAATTCTTCAACTTCTACTTTTGTAAGATTTGTTAACGCCATTAATATGGCAGTCTTAACATGATTGTTCGATTCTTTCAATAATTTTCCGGCAGCTTCGTAATCAACTTTTCCAAAATTAACGATAATTCTTTTGGCTCTTTCAACAAGCTTCTTGTTTGAAAGCTTCAGATCAACCATAACGTTCTCCAATACCTTTCCTTGCCTTATAAAAGCACCGGTTGTTATCATGTTAAGAACCATTTTTTGTGCAGTACCACTTTTCATACGTGTACTTCCCATTATCACTTCTGGCCCAACCGGAACATCAATAATAATATCTGCAGAAATTGTTAATTGCGATTTTGGAACTGTAGTTACAAAAATGGTCTTTATCCCAAGTTCTTGCCCTTTCTTTATCGCCCCTAAAACGTAAGGAGT
>CAYGNU010000610.1:0-2971 GCA_964351175.1 uncultured Roseivirgaceae bacterium
AGTATTGATGCAGCTTCTTACAGCTGGGACTTTGGAGATGGGAATACGAGCACGTTATTCGAACCGACTCATGTGTATGCAGACACAGGCACTTATCAAGTAAGATTAGCAGCCATAGATGCGAGTAATAATTGCTCTGATACGTTAATGCAATCATTACGAGTAAATCGCACCCCACCAGTACCCTCTTTTGATTTGAGTCCTACGTTTTTTTGTGAGAATCAGGAGATCACATTCACCAACCTGACCGATGATGCTTTATTCAATGATGAAGTTACCTATGAGTGGACCGTAACAGATCATGGCACTTTCACAAATCGAGACACAGTATTAGTGTTTGAGCTTACAGGCGAAAAGACGATTCAATTGCAATCCTTTTATAGAACCTGTGAATCCACTGTAATAGAACAGATCGTAACAATCAATCCTCTTCCGATTTCAGCTTTTAATGTTCCAGCAACATGCGCAAATGCTTTTGCTACATTTGAAAATTTAAGTGAGAATGCGACCAATTATTTCTGGGATTTTGGGGATGGGACAACCTCAACAGACGTTAGTCCCGAGCATCAGTATCCCCTTGCAGGAGACTACACCGTTTCATTACGAGTTACCGATGATAATGGGTGTGAAGCTTATTCCGAGCAATCGATCAGTACCCAATGTGCGGAGTATCCGGTATCAGATTTTAATGTGTCTGACGAGACGATTTGCATCAACGAAATATTAGAGCTAAGTAACACTTCGACAAATACGACTCGCTATGAGTGGGATTTTTGTTTGGATGATTTGACAGAAGGAGCGATCACCTCTACAGATTTAACGGTAAGCGGATTAAGCAACGGCGATGGTTATTGGCTGGGCGAGGACGATGGTAATTGGCATGGATTTCTGATGAGTGCAGGAACCCACTCGATTTTCCGTTTGGATTTTGGTACGGATCCTACCTCTACTCCGACCATCACCAATTTGGGAACCTTAGGTGGTGAATTGACTGGTAAATCACCACGTGGGATAGATTTGATTAACTATGAAGGTACATGGTATGGATTAACAGGTTTTCTTACGGCTGGGAGCACCTTTACGTTATTGGATTTTGGCACCTCGCTTAGCAACACCCCAGTAGCGACCTCTATCGGTAATTTTGGAGCAACAGGTCGCGTCTTTGATGTGCGATTGGCTGAGCAATATGGTGATCTATTTTTAGTATTTCCCTATTATAACAATGGTCAACTGTACCGTGTCAATTTTAGAGATTCTCCTTACAATACTGTTCCTTCGGGCGATATTTTAGTGGAAGCCATAACGGATGCGGCACTACCGCGCGGGATAGACTTGATCAATATTGAGGGGCGCTGGAAATGCTTGGTGGTATCGGAGACGAATTCTAATCTTCATCAGATAGACTTGGGTACCGATTTGGGTAGTGCCATGAGCTATGAATCCACATACAATTTTGCTGAGATTTTTAAACCGAATAAGCTAAAGATCTTAAGAGATGGAGATCAATTTTATGGGATTATCGGGAGTACAGGATCAAGTTTAGCGGTGTTAGACTTTCAGGATTTTGATGTGAGCAATGCTCCATTGATAGTAACACCATCAGTTTTTAGCAACGTGTCATCACTTACCGCACTGAAATATGAGGGCAAGATGCTTGTGCAAGGTACAGTGGTATCAACGACCACCCTCAATACACTTGTATTCGAGAGAGACTGTGGAGCCTCACAGGGATATAGTGAAGAAACGGATCCAGGATTAAGCTACAGTTCATTTGGCGACCATCGCATAGAGCTAAGATCCTACAATGCGAATGACTCCTTGAGCATCTCAGCAATGACGATCAGTGTGCTAGATCAAGAGGCTCCAGCAATTACTTTCAGTAGTGAGAATGCGTGTATTAGTAATTCTAACATTTTCGTACCCAATCTCACAGGCCTCACTGGTTATTCATGGGATTTTGATGGAGACAATGTAGAAGACAGCAATGCAGAGAGCCCAACCTATCAATTCCTAGCATCAGGTACATATACCGTACGCTTATATGTGAGTGATGGAGTATGTAACAATTTTGTAGAGCAGGAGATCACCATTTATGAAGAGCCACCAGTTCCGAGTTTTGATGTAAGTGCCCCCACCTTTTGTGAAGGTACAGAGATTATTTTCACCAATAGTACAAATGAAACAGGCTATAATGATGTGCTTAGTTATGAATGGTATCTGGATGGAGATCTTATTTCAACGCAAAAGGATACTACCTATATATTCGAAACATCTGGTGACAAAACGATCGGACTGAAGTCACTGTTGCCGGGATGTGAGTCGACTATTATCACCCAGATCATCACCATAGATGATGTTCCCACAGCACTATTTAGCTCAGACACAGTATGCTTAGGACAGACGTCCGTATTTACCAACACGAGTATTGATGCAGCTTCTTACAGCTGGGACTTTGGAGATGGGAATACGAGCACGTTATTCGAACCGACTCATGTGTATGCAGACACAGGCACTTATCAAGTAAGATTAGCAGCCATAGATGCGAGTAATAATTGCTCTGATACGTTAATGCAATCATTACGAGTAAATCGCACCCCACCAGTACCCTCTTTTGATTTGAGTCCTACGTTTTTTTGTGAGAATCAGGAGATCACATTCACCAACCTGACCGATGATGCTTTATTCAATGATGAAGTTACCTATGAGTGGACCGTAACAGATCATGGCACTTTCACAAATCGAGACACAGTATTAGTGTTTGAGCTTACAGGCGAAAAGACGATTCAATTGCAATCCTTTTATAGAACCTGTGAATCCACTGTAATAGAACAGGCCATTACAATCAGTGATGTTCCCACTGCACTATTTAGTTCAGACACAGTATGTCTAGGACAGACGTCCGTATTTACCAACACAAGTATTGATGCAGCTTCTTACAGCTGGGACTTTGGAGATGGGAATACGAGCACGT
>CAYGNU010000611.1:0-2969 GCA_964351175.1 uncultured Roseivirgaceae bacterium
CTTAGAGTTGAAATTAAAAGCTGTCATAGCCGAATAGGAAATGTTGAAAGTATCAGCAAAAGCTTTCATATCAGGCCACCACTCATCTACAATAAATTGGGAATGGGTTAAATCATATTCGGTATCAATCGGCGCTAGCTTCTCATTATATAATGGAGCAGGAAAATCGTCTAAAAAAATAGTGGATACATTAGCTACACTGTATGGGATTCCATTAAGCCCTTTTATAATGCTTGAAAATATTAACCCTCTGTATAGTTTTTCAAAAAGTAACTCACTGTTTACTGTGATCACTTCTCCTAAACCCACTTTATTTACTACTACCAATGGGTAATTTGGATCATTTCCGGCTCCAGCAGCAACAACTACTTTATTTGTGAATTGATCTCGAGTTAAGCCGTTATGTGGGCGTTCGACTGGAGAAAAGTATGTTTTACCAGCATCCTCAGGAAACATATTCTTGTGAAAATAAACCCCTCTTGCTTCTTTGTTGATGGTATAGTCTGTAAAGGGCAAAATCCCTTGTAAGAATGCAAATTGATCATAAGTAACAGCTCCCAGAAAAACGATTTTATTCCCCTTTGCAACAAAGGTAATTAGCTTTTCCACATCAACATCGCTTAAGTTAGAAATCAAATATGACGTTATAACTATTGTCCGAACCGAAGGTTCAATTTCTAAGCCACTGGAAATCAAACCAAGGTCGATAGTTTCTGAAGGCAATTTTGTGTATGAAAGTGCTTTACTAACTTGATCTGTTAACTCAGAACTCAAGGTATCTTGACGGTGCTTAATTACTAAAACGAGTGGATCTTGAGCGATAAGCTTTGAGCCATCGAATTTTAGACTGGGGCTAAAATCACAACTTAGAAGAAGTAAAAAGCCTGAAAAAAAGAAGAGATATTTTTTAATCGCTTTCATCCTTTAACATTTCGATTTTTACTTCAGGCTCGGGAAATACATTATTTAGAACCGAAGTAATTCGGGACTCTTTTTCTCTGTTTATTATTTCGTAGATAATTGCATCGTCACTTTCATAATACACTTTGATGTTTCTTCCGTCCATCCCGGAAAATACCGAAATCCATTGTTGCATATCGTTCATAGTAGTTTGCGAATCGTACAAAATACCTTGTTGAATAGCTGAGTATGGAGGTTTTTCAAGAAAAAGAAAGATACTTGCGGGTGGTATTTCTTTTTGATCTCTTAACGCTTTAGGTACCAGTAAATACTGTTGGTATAGAGAATCAATTACTCCATAATTATCCAGAAAAAACTCGTAATTCATAAAATAATGCCTGTTTTCTGCAAGTTTTCTATCAAGCTCGGGGCTTACAGTAGCATATGTATAGGGCACTCTTTCATTTACGATATTATAATAAGCATCAAAAAAACCATTGGGTAATGTTTCAGGTAATGCCCTACTTACTAGAACCCCTCTTTGTAAAAAAACGATCGTAAGAATGCCAATAATTCCAGTGCTTACATTTAGGATATTATAAAGCCTGCGCGACTTTTTCTTAAACACTTTAAACAACCTAGAGATATTCAAATAAACGATACCAATAAATACCGATATAGTAACTGAGTAAAAGAGGTTAAGCTGATCAGGATCAATAATTATATACGAAAAAGGAAAATATGGAGTATATATATATGCGATAAGCCCAAATAGAACTAAAAAAACCAGCTCTCTTTTTTGATGGATTTTTTTTGCAATAAGTAATCCCACATTTATAAGCACTAAAATGCCAGCTCCTATTAAGTAGTATATACTCAACTCATCTAAATAAACTACCAGATTTGGAAAATAACTGAATACCAAGGTGTCAAACATTTCTTGCTGAAAAAAATCTCTGATTGATATACCATTAATCAAACAAGCTACTATATATGGTGAAATTGCTGCTAAACAAATAATGATCAAATTTATAGTTCCACTTACTAAGCGTTTACCATATTGCTGCATAGGAAGAGTAAAAAGGCCCAAAATTAAAACAGGAATCAGCACAGCTATAAAAACAAATAAATTAACCAGTGCGGTTGCAAAAACACCCATCGAGATATAGAACCAAAGAGCTTTTTTATCGAGCCGTATTTGCCTTAAAAAGAATACAGCCGTTGGTATAGCAAAGCATAAAGCTAATGAAATTGAGTTAGCTTCCACTTCAAAGTCTAAAATAATTGGGGTTAAATACATTGGAGTGAAGGAATAAATTGCCATTCCTACCAATGAAGCTACCTGATTTTTTGAATCTGTGATTACATTAATCACCCAAAAAATAATCAATGCCAAAAAGAAACTGGTAAGTGCACCCATAATATGCAAAATCAATTCAGGTGGCACCTGTGTAAGAGTGCTAAATACATGCACCAAAGCATGAAGACCTTTAGGTTCGGGGATTGCTTCGAAATAATTTTGAAGCGAAAGTGACTTAACATGACTTAATTCAAAATACCAAGTCCTGCTAAATGGAGCCGAGTTTTGAATGGCCGGGATAATACGAATAACCGCAGCTACCGAAGCAATTAAAAAGGCAGCGAGCTGAGGAATTGTATTCTCTAGTTTTAATACCGGTTTCTTTAAGAAAGAAGCCGTAAAACGATCCCAAATAGAGATACTGCTTTCAATAATACGCACATGTTGTGCAATGATCATTGTTTCGATTGAAATAAGAACCTCTAATAATGATAAGCCTGACCGCCATCTTTTAATTATATAAACAATAAGTGGAACTATAATTAAAGTGGTAAATAAACTTATGAAGTCGTACAGATTTAATGTGGTAAGAATTAAAACATCTACCAAAATCAAACCACCAAGCCCAACCCAGGAATACATCAACCGATCAATGCTGTTTTCTTTTCTTACCGTTGGCAGAAATAGCGGTGCCAATACTCCAAAAAGAAGATAGAAACAAACGATGATCCGTAATACTGCAAATAATCCCTGAAATAGATACATGTAT
>CAYGNU010000612.1:0-2959 GCA_964351175.1 uncultured Roseivirgaceae bacterium
CACTTCTTTAGCAGGAAACGTAGTTGCCAGGTTGTTAACGTTAATATCCACCTGACCTTCGGCCATTGTATCACTGATCAATCCAAAAAGGCCATTGTCAGTGCCAATGAAATAATGCCCCTCTAGCTTAATAGCAATATATTTATCTCCTTGCTGACCGGCCGAATTTATTGCCACCAGATGTACAGTGCCTTTAGGAAAATCCCGAAAGACAGATTTTAAAACATAAGCGCCATGAGCAATATCACATGGTTCTATTTGATGACTAATGTCAATAATCTGGATGCTGCTGTTTACAGAAAGGATTCTTGCTTTTACCGCTGCAACATAATGGTCACTTTCACCGAAGTCTGATAAAAATGTGATTATGGCCATAGAAAAAGTGAGGGAATTGTATGTCTTTTAAATATACACCTTGTTTGTACAGCAGATGTTATTCTGTATTTTTGTTAAGCAAAATTAGTTAAATTTTGACCAGAAAAAATTCCATTTTAAATTAATTAGCTATTGGTAGAAAAAGTCATAACTCTTGAAAATGTATCACTATTAGACTTTTTGGGTGTAGAGAATAAAAACATCAATGAAGTAGCCTCAGCTTTTCCTAAAAGCAAGATTGTTTCAAGAGGAAATGAAATAAGGATACAAGGAACCACCACCGAAATACTTCAAATCAATGATATCATGAATTCTTTGATAGACCATTATCATAAGTTTGGTAGGGTCACCGAAGAGAACGTGCAAAATTATTTGGCTTCAGAAGCCGAATTAAAATTGATTGATCAAGATGAGGTATTAATATATGGTACTAGGGGATTTATAATTAAGCCAAAGACCCTTAATCAGCAAAAATTAGTTTTTGCAGTTGTTAAAAATGATTTAGTGTTTGCCATCGGTCCAGCAGGTACAGGTAAAACCTATATTTCTGTTGCTCTGGCAGTTAAGGCATTAAAGAATAAACAAGTTAAGAAGATCATAATCACCAGGCCGGCAGTAGAGGCTGGTGAAACACTAGGCTTTCTTCCAGGAGATCTTAAGGAGAAGTTAGATCCATATTTAAGGCCTATATATGATGCTCTGTACGATATGGTGCCTGCTGAAAAGCTGAAATACTACATGGAGAACAATATTATAGAAATTGCTCCACTGGCATATATGCGAGGTAGAACGCTTAATAATGCTTTCATTTTATTAGATGAGGCACAAAATACCACACCCATGCAGATTAAGATGTTCTTAACACGGATGGGGCCTAATTCAAAGGTGATCATAACAGGAGACACATCACAAATAGACTTACCAAAGAGACAAAAATCGGGATTGATTGAATCCATAGGGATTTTGAAAGATATTGAAGGCATTGGTATCATTGAGCTTTCAGGTAAAGATGTAGTGCGCCATAAGTTGGTTAAGGAAATTATAAGTGCCTACGATAAATTTGATAAATCACTGGAATAATGGCTATAAAAGTAATCACCATTGACAATAATGAAGATTTAATCAAAGCCTTTAAAATCAGGGAAGAGGTATATATTGAAGAACAAGAAATACCTCGAGCTGAAGAGTTTGACGAATTTGAAGATGAATCTATTCATTTGCTAGCCATGGATGCGGCTATTCCTTGTGGCGCATGCCGATGGAGATATACCAAGGATGGAGTAAAGCTAGAACGCTTTGCGGTACTGAAATCCTACAGAGGCCGGCAAATTGGTAGTGCGCTTGTTTCGGCTTGCATCTTGAGCATTATTGAACATCCAGAATATGCAGGGCAGAAAATGTACCTCAATGCTCAATTATCAGCCATGCCACTTTATAAGAAGTTTGGATTTGAACCTGTAGGGGAGTTGTTTATGGAGTGTGAAATAGAACATCAGAAAATGGTAAAGCAATAGGAACATGTTGAAGTGGGTGCCATATGCGCTGGTTCGGATTACCCTGTTCTTTGTTCTTGGCATTTTAGTAGCTATTTATAATCCTGAGTTGGTTGACAGGGATCAATCTTTATTGCTTTTCTCCGCATTTGCCTTTCTTTATTTACTACTCTGGCTCGTTCTAAGAGGTAAGAATTATTCAAAGTACAATGTTGTTCTGGCCACGGTCGGATTCACTGCAATTGCTTTGTTGGGCTACTTAAATTTAAATCTTTCAAACCAATCATTAGATGCAGATCATCTTGTTCATTTAGATAAAATAGAAGCCTTTCAAGGCTTTGTTCAAGATGTTGGTCACGAAACAGAAAAGACCCACCGAAATTTATTAGAAGTGATTGCCATCTTTAATGGCACTACGTGGGAAAATGCTGTTGGTAAAGTCTATTTATACATTCCGAAAAGAGATTCTTTACAATTGCATTATGGTGAATCCATATTGGTTTATGGAAAGCCGGCCTTATTAAAACCACCTCAAAATCCTGGTGAATTTGACTATAAACGTTTTCTGACTTTTCAGAATATCTATCATACTCAGTTTGTTACAAAAGACAAAATACGGATCATTGAGAAAGGCCGTGGCTCTTATTTATTAAGCAAGGCCTTTGAAATTAGAGCGTGGGCGACAACCCAACTGTCAAATGCGATTAAGAACCCAAGAGAGCAGAATATTGCCTTAGCGCTAATACTAGGAGTTAAGGATGGCTTGAATGATGACATTAAGAATGCTTACTCAGCTTCAGGGGCAATGCATGTTTTAGCTGTTTCTGGATTGCATGTTGGTATCATTTATTGGATATTATTATTAGTCTTTTGTAAGCTTCAGAACAATAAAGCTGGGCGTTGGACATTATTCACAGTTTCGGTTTTTATACTCTGGACTTATGCGGCTGTCACAGGTTTTTCACCTTCCGTTCTAAGAGCTGTTACTATGTTTACGGCTATTGCTTTGGCTAAGGCTACGAATAGGAGTACCAATATCTATAATACTTTAGCTGGCTCGGCATTGGTCTTACTGGTTTTTGATCCTTACC
>CAYGNU010000613.1:0-2959 GCA_964351175.1 uncultured Roseivirgaceae bacterium
AATAGGTATAAGACGACTTTACTAACTGTTTATATATAGGAATTTGAAGGGTTATCAGGAAAAGGAGGATAAAGAAGAGGAACTCTTTGATATTTTTAATAGCAAGGTAATGGCTAGTTATCAATAGAATTGAAATAATCAGAAAGTAGAATATGGTATTCCTTAGTTTCTCCGTCCTATGAAAACTTAGTGTCGCAATGATTCCAGAAATGGAGCAGAGAAAAAGATTTGCAGTAAATGCATTTCCGAAAATTGTTACTGCAGTTAAAGACATTCCAGGAGTTAGGTTACGCGCCCAAACCGACCAAGAAATATATTCGGCAGCACTTGATGCCAGAATAAGTAGGGATAAAAGAGTTGTAATGGTAACAAAAAACAAATACCGGCCGTCAATCATAAGATGAATATATTCTATTAACTCACTTCTTTTTTAGAAATAAAACAAAACTACACTCTAAATTATCTGCGAAATCTATACTTAGCGAGTTCAATTATTGTTAAGTTAAGGTTTTTTTTAAAGTGGTTAAATGCGTTACATGAAAACTGATGGTAAAATAATAATAAGTTCAATTTCAGGTTTTTGGCTAGTATTTGGAATAGCTCTTATAATTAGATTAATCTATTTCTCTTTTAGTATCCCCGACTATTGGGGCGATGCGTATCATAGCATTTACATTGCTAAAGCTACTATCCAAAATAATTGGGTATATAGCGATTATAGTGGACGCGAAGTTGTTTGGATGCCTTTTTATAGATATTTGTCTGCATTTTTTATGTTCATATTTAACCGATATGAACTATTTGTTCCCCATTTAGTCAACATTATTATTGGCTCTTTTAGTGCATCATTGGTATTTAGCACGGTACAACAAGTTGCAGAAAGAAAGGTAGCCATACTAGCGGGAATATGCCTAGCCTTATTACCTTGGCATATTGCATACAGTAATATTAATACACCGGAAGTGTTAAGTGGTTTTTTCATTTTGTTGTCTATTTATTTGTGGTTATCCAAGCAATGGCTATGGTTGATACCAGTTGTTTTTCTTGGGGTTTTAACCAGAAATGAGGTAACTCTTTTGCTTGCTGTTTTCGGTGTGTATTTACTTGTTAAGAGAGATTGGAAACCGGCACTATATATGTTTTTGGGTGCAAGTTCAGGGATATTGGTATGGGGATTATGGTGCTATGTAAAAACCGGGGATTTTTTCTGGTGGATTTCAGAACGAAGCCTTGGATCTTCTTGGAATCACTTATTTCAAATTCAAAGTGGTAAAGAATTGGGGAAATGGTATCTCCCCATTTTATCCTTGATACAAGCTTTCCCTTTATTGTTTATTGGATTGATAAGTCCCTCATTTTTTACGAGAGTATTTAAGGAGAATAGCATAAAAGTTAAAGCTGTATTACTACCGATTGTAGTTATTCTGTTTTTCGATTGGTTCTTCATCTTTATCATGCAATTTCGATTTTATTCTTATCCAGAGCCCAAATATTTCATCATTACGTTACCGCTTGCGTGTGTAGTTTTAGGCTGCCTATTCGCCACTGTTCCTAAACAATATTTTAAAAAACTACGCCTAAAAACAATAGTCTTGGCACTAATTGTTTTGTTCTTGCAAATCCCCGTGTTTTATTTTTTACCAATTAAAGATGAGCCCTCCAGAGCTATTGGGTTGTATATGAAAGATAATTTGGAAGGAGAAGGAAATCTTTGGTTAGATCAAACAATCGTATGGTATTACAGTGAAATTGACTTTCGTAGAATTTACAGTTCATATACGCTTGCTTCACGATTTGATAGATATGAAGAAAGTTTTGAAGAAGAACTTTATACAAAAATCGATGAGAAAGACATTAGATATATAGTCTCAGAACCTTCTTCATTTACTTATGTGTTTAATATTTGGCCGGAAATGACAAAAGCAGAAGCGTTCGAGTGGAAAGGGTTAAAATTTAACCCAGTTTATATTTATGAAAAGCCGGAATTTTCGAACTCGATTATCGACAGAATAAAGGATAAAATTATTGCTGATGACAACGTGTCAATTTTGTGGAGTATAGAGAAGCAATTGCTTCAATCTAGGTAGTATTTTTTATTCCAAACATCTCGCAAGGAATGCATTCCCAAAGTCTGTCTTACACCTCACATTTCTTAGAATAGAGGCAGGCTCCACTCCTTAAATTGGTTTATGCTCATGCTACAAGACGAGAGTCTAGATTGAAGAAAACCAGCTAAAGAAATAAAAGCTGATGGGTAGAGTTCAGCATAGGGAAGTACAGAGAGTCTCTCTATCAAAATAATAATGGGAGGCTAGACCTAGAGAATGAATTAAAGAATTAACTTTCTACTAAATACAAGGTTTTATACGAGCTCAAATCCATGATTATATTACTATGTCGCCTTTTTTATATACGTAGTTATGTTCTGCTATTCTTTTTTTAGTTCCAACTTCAAGTAAATTTTATTACCTGAATCATCAATGATATAAGCGTTTGCATAATCACCATGAGTTAATGCCCGTAGTTTATTAATATGATTTCTAAATGTATCTTTATCATCTAGGTCAATTTTACATAAAACATCAAAATCTTTCTTTAAATTTAAATTTCCCTCGCCTTTTATTACAGTTTCATATTCTGAGTTAAGAATTTTAACTAGATTCAAGGATAATAATTCAATTTCAGCATCTAAAATTTTGTTGTAAGCTGTTAAGGAAGTATCCCACATTTCAATTTTGACTTCTTTTTGGCAAATTATTGCTCCATGGTCAAGATGTTCATCAATTTCATGAATTGTAGCTCCACATGGTAAAGAGTTTATAATTGAAAAAACTTGCGGAAACCAACCTCTATTATTTGGATTTAATCCTGGATGGACATTGATACACTTGACTTTATTTACAAGCGTTGAAGGAAAAATCTGCTTGCAGTGTAGAGAAAAAATCATATCATATTCTCC
>CAYGNU010000614.1:0-2952 GCA_964351175.1 uncultured Roseivirgaceae bacterium
GCCATGGCCTGCTGGTTCGATGTGGAGAAACTAAAACCCATTCATTCGTAAGTATATTCAGTCTTCGGTGTGAATGCTTATTGAGCTGATCTATCATAATTCTACCAAAAAAGTGTGTATAGTACCACCAAAATAATGCTTATCGCAAAAGCTGAAATATTGAAAATTGGACTCGTTTTAAATAGTCCTCCACCCAATGAAATTCCTTTTTCATCATCTTTTCCCTTACCATCTATTATGCTGATAGCAACTATGACCACCATCGTCATTAAAGCGGTTAATCCCATCTGATTCATCCAGGGAATTTCAGGGAATGACTTGAAGCCAATTGCAATGGGTATAGAAGATAGTGCTCCCCAAATAGCAGCCGAGTTTGTAGTCTTTTTCCAAAAAAGTCCTAGCATAAATAC
Source organism: uncultured Roseivirgaceae bacterium (assembly GCA_964351175.1). Classification (GTDB taxonomy): domain Bacteria; phylum Bacteroidota; class Bacteroidia; order Cytophagales; family Cyclobacteriaceae; genus Fulvivirga. The sequence goes on from CAYGNU010000614.1 coordinate 411, forward strand.
AGCCAAAATTCCAGGACTAACGATTCCTGTATACTCTTGAATAAACTGGAAAGCCTGATCAATTCCACCAAGAAGTGGTGCCATTATACATGCTATAATCAAGGCAACTGCTGCCGTAACCCTACCTACTCTTACTGTCTGTTTATCATCCGCATTTTTGTTGATATACTGTCGATAAATATCCATAGTAAATATGGTAGAGGTTGAGTTAAGCATAGATGCCAGAGAAGAAACGATAGCGGCTGTTAATGCTGCAAATGCTACTCCTTTTAATCCATTAGGCAAGAGTTGTAGTAACCAAGGATAGGCTTTATCAGCTTCAGATGCAGATGGAAGATTGGTGCTAGATGCATCTCCAAGGTTCGCCATTATTGTAGGGTCATTTACAATGACATAGCAAGCAATTCCTGGGAGTACCACTATAAATGGAATCAACAATTTCAGAAAAGCTGCTAATGCAATTCCCTTCTGAGCCTCGCCGATTGATTTAGCTGCAAGAGTTCGTTGAATTATGTACTGGTTAAAGCCCCAATAATAAAGATTAGCAACCCATAGTCCACCTACAAGCACCCAAATCCCCGGTAAGTTGATGTACTGTGAATTTGATTTATCGAGTATCATGTGGAAACTATCTGGAACTGTGCTGATGACCTTATCAAATCCAGCGATAATTCCAGATCCTTGCGACACAATATTTAAAGCAAGGTATGTGGTAAACAAACCTCCTAGAACTAAAAAAATTACTTGAATAACGTCCGTCCAAGCTACTGCTGACAAACCTCCATAAAGTGAGTAGGCTGCTGCAAAAAGTGATAAGCCTACTACGCCATACATCATTGGAATACCAAGTATTGTTTCTAACGCCAATGAGCCCAAATAGAGCACAGAACTGAGATTAACAAATACAAAGAGAGCAATCCAGAAGACTGCCAAAATCGTTTTTAATTGAGTACTAAATCTCTTCTCAATGAATTGAGGAATAGTATACAAGCCTTGCTTGATGAAAATAGGCAAAAAGTACTTTCCAACTATAATCAATGTAATGGCGGCCATCCATTCATATGATGCAATAGCCAAGCCAACAACGAAACCTGATCCTGACATACCAATAAACTGCTCAGCTGAGATATTAGCAGCAATGAGTGAGGCTCCAATCGCCCACCAGGGCAGAGATTTTCCAGCTAAGAAATAGTCCTCCGCATTTTTAGTATGACCTTTTTTATCTCTAGATACGAAAAGTCCAACAAATAGAATGATTAGGCAATAACCTATAAATATGACAAAATCTAATGTTGAGAAATTCATTGGTGTTCTTTTACGTTTAAAATTGTGGTGCCAGCAGATAGTTTCACTGGAATAACATGAGGTATAATATGATACTCCTTCTTAAATTTTGAAGCAATTTCTTTTGATACATTGTCGATAGACTCTTTTTTAATAAGATTTAATGTACATCCACCAAAACCACCTCCCATCATTCTGCATCCCAGAACTTGTTCAAATTCTATGGCTGTTTCAAATAAAAAGTCAAGTTCTTTGCAGCTCACTTCATAGTCATTGGAAAGACCTAAGTGTGTTTCTTTCATCAGGTTGCCCAAGGATTTCAAATCGTTTTTCTTAATTGATTCAACAGCATCTTCCACCCGGTTTATTTCTTCAACAATGTACTTCCCTCTCTTATAGATCTCGCTTCCAATTTCCTCTTTGACTTCATCCATCATTCCTATAGTACATTCTCTGAAACTAGAAATGGAATACCTTAATCGAAGCACATCCAAAATCATTTCACATTGCTCTCGCCGAAGATTGTACTCACTTGATGCCAATGAATGCTTAACACGACTGTCAATCAAAACAAGACCGTATTCATTCAAATCAAACTTCACGTATTCATAATCCATAGATTTGGAGTCTAGCTGAATCACCATTTGATCCCGTCCTAAAATGCTTGCCATTTGGTCCATGATACCACAATGTACACCTGCATATTCATGCTCCGCTTTTTGAGCCATCAATGCCAATTCAATTCTACTTAAGCTCGCACCAGATAGATGATTGACAATTAAAGCAACGCCACATTCAAGAGCTGCAGAGGATGAAAGCCCCGCTCCTATTGGTAAATCCCCATTAAAGACAAGGTTAAATCCCGGTACACGAATGTCTTTTTTCTCAAATTGAGCAATTACTCCGATGATATAATTGGCCCAGTTTGAATCACTTTTTATAACTGGGAGCGATAAATCAATGGTTACAGATTCTTTAAATTCTGCTGAGTATAAATGAACCAAGTTATCATCCCTCCTTCCTACTTTAAAATAGATACCAAGATCAATTGCTGCTGGGAGCATCACGCCTTCGTTATAGTCAACATGCTCACCTAGCAGATTGACTCTGCCCGGAGAAAAAACGAATGTTTCGTTTCCTCTTATTTCAAAGATCTCATCGTATACATGTGTTAAGCTAGATATTAATGTCTCGTTCATTTACCAACTGAATTTATATGTTGTTTGACTTTTATAAGGAGAACCAGCCATAGTAAAAG
>CAYGNU010000615.1:0-2949 GCA_964351175.1 uncultured Roseivirgaceae bacterium
GTATCATGCTGCTCATTATTATAGTTACGATAATTATAAAATAGTACTCCAAGAAATATGATAGCAGCCATAAAACCTATAAGTGCCATTGGGTAATCAATAAAAAGAGCAAAGAATTTAAGATTATCGACTGATGCAATAGAGTATTGATAGTAGAAATTGAGACTTACTGTTGAGAAGATCAAAACAAGCCAAGTCATGATTATCCTTTTATCCTTTTTAGTGCTATAAAAAAGAATGGGCAGTGTCATTCCGAAAATGAGTAAGACTAACGGCATAAATATATTCTCCTCAAACCTTCTTGAGATATTCAAAAAAGGATAGATAAAAAAGCCAATATAGAATGCGCTGATATTAAAAAAAGCTAAGATTTTATAAGTCTTTTTTTTAAAGTATAGTAAACTAACAACTTGAGATATTACTAATAATAACAGTCTATAAAAACCGTAATCCAATGGAAGCTTTAGAATGAAAAGTGTGTTGATAAAATAAAAAACTATTACTGCAGACAGTATCCAAATTACGATTTTGTTTACTTCCAATATGGTCTCTTTTAAACGACCATTGGAGTCTAAACTATTGAATTCAAAAGCCTTATAATCATTCATTATAGTGATATTTACTTTTGATCATATCTTCAACAGCTTTAATACCTTCCATATTCTGCATATTAAGAACATCACTAATAGCTTTAGTAATGGCATCTAAGTCCTGCATGATTGAATTCAAGGATTCAATATCATCCAAGGTACTACTAATATCAATATTGCCGCTTTTCAAAATCGACTCTATTGGCCCACGAACTAGGTTAGAATTAACAAATCCATATTTATTAAGAGCCTCGGTCTGAATTTCAAGTTCTTTTGTCCGTTGCTTAACCTTAAACTCCAATTCATTATTCAAAGTAATAATTTGTTCTTGAAGTTTCATCAATTCATTGGACTGCTCATCTAAAGCGGAATTCTGCTCATTTATAAATAAAACCTTCTCATCTAATGTCGTATTTACTTCCATTATTCTTTTTTGCTGCGTAGCTATATTCTTTAAATACTTGTAGAACATAATTTGTATAAACAACCAGCTAACAATGAAAGCAACAGCTAACATGGTGTAATTCTTAAATACGATAAGCAAGCCACTGTATTTGATAATATCAATTTGGGTTAGTGTATAATTTATACTGATCCAAAATGTAACCACCAATATGGCTACCCAACTGGCTATCCAAATTTTCTCTTTATTAATATCGAATATTAAATAAGGAAGGACAGAAAATACAATTAAGGTTGAAGGTAGAAGAAAGAGATTTTCGCCATAATTAGTCTGTATCGGAAGCAAAGGATAGATGTAAAAAGATAAATAGCATGAAAACATCATTAATGAAGCAGTTATTCTTCGGTCAATCTTACCTATTAACTTATAATTAATGTAAATCGTAACGAACCAGAAAATAACCCTCCAATTTCCAGGTGTGATATACCCTAAATTATATTTATAGATAGCTAGCATCAGACTGATGACAAGTAGAGTCCCAATGATAATGAGACCATTTTTATGAGTGTTTATTAATGTAGTCTTAATCAATTGAGGCATACCAACAGGACTATCTAACTTCACAATAATACTGATATAGAAGTATTTAACATATGAAAAAGAGAATTTTTGGAAGTAAGTGAATTGAAAATTTCAAACCAGTCAGCATGGGCTGGTTGTTTTGATAATAATTCAACTAAAATGCTCTATGTAAATTCTAATTATTTTAGATGATTAAAGTAATCATCTAAAATTACTTTCCTGATTTCGATTGTTTTAACCGATCAAGAAAACCTAAAGCGTAATGTTGAATCTTAACAGATAATCTTCAAGAGGTTCCATATTTAATGAGTCTCGCCTTAATCTAACTTTTTCAAGGTCATCTATTCGATACATTACCTGATCACCTTTCTCATTAGTCGTAATCTGAGATCCGAAGAGCTGACTTTCACCTTCATGCATTCTCATTCTATCAATCATCAAAGCGAGCGTACTTGCTCTAATTATTCCTTCTTTAGCCCAGTTTTCAAAAGTATTGAAATACTCTACTCGCATTTCATGTTTTGCATGCTGTACAATTAAAAAGGCTGCTTTTGCTGCTTCATTTCCGGCCTCTTCTATTGCTTTTGACCCACAACATTGAAGGATACTTAGTATTAGTTCTTGATTTTGACGATCTATCGACTGCATTGAAGCAGCTATTTTACCGGTGCGAACTCCTTGGTCTGTTCTGTGTGCTTCTTCTAAGTAATATCTTACTTGGTCGCAATCTACTGAATAGGAAACCAGTGGCTTCATGTTTGCATATGAGTTGACTGTATTTATGATATCCAATGAATCCATATTTGATAGCTTCAATGACTTAATGAGAAAAGGGGTGTTTATAGTAAGAAGGCTATCCCATCTTTTTTGGAACAATTCATCAGAAAAATTTTTCTGTCTCGTTACAACTACTTTAAGTTCATCATTAGAATTTGCATAATAATCAAAGCCCAAAGTATCTGGCCTTAATTTATTTAGTGAATCTTCACTAATAATTAATCCCTTTAAGCTATCTAAACGAACTTCAATATTTGCTGGAGAAATAGAATTCTCAACCTGCCTTATAGAAAATTCAAATCTTTCGCTAGGTTCAATTTTACGCAGACTATCTCCGGAACAACTACTAATGATGTGAAGAAATATTATTAACCGTAGCCTATGGAAATTCATTATAATAAAAGTGCGCACGAGAGGAGTCGAACCTCCACGACCTAACGGTCACCAGCCCCTCAAGCTGACGTGTCTACCAATTCCACCACGTGCGCATTAACTTTTGAGAAGGACGGCAAATCTAATGAGGAATTCTTTTAATATCAATCACTTCCTCCAAACAGAATTCATAAAATACCTCTTATCATCAGTGAAGGTATAAAT
>CAYGNU010000616.1:0-2946 GCA_964351175.1 uncultured Roseivirgaceae bacterium
ACTATCTATGCTGCTAAAACTCCTGTAAATGATCTTTTCTACCTACCCATCAATTTTAAAGCAGGAAGATTAAGAAATCCAAAATTAGCTGTCGGAGCGCTGAGCATGAATTATGCCTCTTCCGAGAAAAAAGGACTTGAAGATATTAAGAAGGCCTTTAGCGAAATTGGTTGTACTTACTACTTCAGCACAAGCTCCAATTATTCTTCCATTAGACTTGAAGGCAAAGAAGATAACTTGCCACGCGCGCTCACTTTACTGAATGAAATACTGGAAGAAGGAAAAGCTACTGACAAGACAAAGAAATTAGTTTACAACGAAGTAAAGACAAGTAGAAAACTTGAAAATCAAAGTCCAAATACGTTGGGTAATGCCCTATTTTCCTATGGTGCTATTGGTGATTTATCTTTTTATCGCTCAAGAGAGACTTTGGCTGAAATAAAGAAAACACCTGCAAATGAATACATCGATAGTTACAAATTAATTACCAATACTTACAAAGCTGAAATTCTTTTTAGTGGAAACATCTCTGCCCAAGAGTTAAGTGATTTGCTCATTTCGTCATTAGAATTATCTAATAACTTAAAAGAAGATGAACTCAATCCAATGGTGGGTAGAGATATTGCCGAAAATACAATTTATGTAATGAAGGATAAAAGGGCCGTACAAAGCCAGATTTACTTTTATGTGAAAGGAGATAAATACTCAAAAGAGGAGTTTAGTGCTGAACATGCCTTTGATGAATATTTTGGAGGTGGGTTTTCAGGTCTTGCTTTACAGGAGATTCGAGAATATCGATCTCTGGCCTATTCGGCAGGCGCCAATTATTCAACACCAATTTTTGACCAAATACCTGGCAAATTTTATACTTACATAGGTTGCCAGGCAGATAAAAGCAATGAGGCTATTGAAGTCATGCAGAGTTTAATAACCAATATGCCACTGAAAAACGAAAGGGAATCTATGCTACAGAAAAGTCTGACTATGAAAATAAATACAAATTTCCCTGACTTTAAAGAAATACCATCAACCGTAAGAGACTGGCAGATGATCGGATATTCTGAAGATCCAAATAAAAAAGCTGCTGCTACATATAGCAGTCTAAATATGGAGGATATCAATCAATTTTATAAAAAACATGTAGCAGGTAAGCCTTATGTCATTACAGTTTATGGAGATTTGAAAAGGATTGATTTAGACAGACTTTCGAAACTGGGTAAAATTATCAAAGTTGATAAGAAAGACTTTTTTGTCAAATAAGCAGTCCAAAAGTAACATTCTTCGTTAGTTACAGTCTTTGATAAAAAATACTCACTATGCGCCTTATTCTTTTACTATCTCTAATTATATATTCATCTGAGCTTTTTGGTCAAGAGATTATAAAGGCAAAAGTTATTGATGCCGAAACAGGTAAAGGAGTGCCTTTTGTAAATATTGGAGTAAAAGAATTAGGTATTGGCACAGTTAGTAGCGCTAATGGTCAATTCACCCTTAAATTAAAAAATTGTGAATATCCGGTAATTTTTTCCTCTATAGGTTATGAAGTAATTTATGAACGATGCGATGCAATAAAGGAGCTTCAAACAATTAAGTTAAAGCCTAAAACCGAGATGTTGCAAGAGGTAGTGATCACTTCAAAAAATTACAGTAAAGACGTCATATTAGGGTATAAGCTAGATCAAAAGGGGCATAGTATCGGTTTTGGAAGCCGAGAATTAGGAACTGAAATTGGTGCTCATGTTAAGATCAAAAAAGAGACCTTATTGAAGACCGCAAACTTCACCCTCAATTTTACCGGAGCGGATAGTTTATTATTTCGAGTCAATATTTACGAGTTTAAGCAAGGAAAAATAGGTGCTAAAATTATTGATAAGGACCTAATCATCAGAACAATGCAGCAAAAAGGTACAATTACCGTAAACCTAAAGCCTTATTATCTAATTGTAGATGATGATATCTTATTATCATTGGAATGGATTGAAGATGATAATGGAAAAGGCAACAATGGTATAATGTTCAGATCTCAAAAAAGTGCAACCAAAAGCAATCTTTACACGAAACAAACTAGTTTCGCCCCTTTCTTCAAATTGTCAAAAATGTTCTCTGGTGCCCCATCAATCAATATAGGATTCTACTTGGAAGCAGAGCAGGTAAACTAACCTAAACTGTGTAGAGTGGCTAGAATTTAAAAATAGCCTGAAGCTAAACGGCTTCAGGCTATTTTCCAATCAAATTTTAAAGTGCTGCCAATGCTGCTTCATAATTAGGCTCTTGCCCAATTTCAGGAACAAGTTCAGAATATTTTACCACCCCTTCTTCATCAACTACCACTACCGCTCTGGCATCTAGTCCTTTAAAGCCTGCGTCTACTAATTCAACACCATAGTCTTTTGAGAAAGTAGCATTTCTAAATCCTGAAAGTGTTATTGCATTTTCGATACCCTCTGCACCACAAAAACGTGCCTGAGCGAAAGGCAAATCTTTTGAAATACATAAAACCACAGTATTGTCTAGTGAAGCAGCCTTCTCATTAAATTTTCTGATTGAAGTGGCACAAACACCAGTATCAACACTTGGGAAGATATTTAATACTACATTCTTGCCTTTATAATCACTTAATGAAGCTTCTGAAAGATCATTTTTAACTAGTGTGAAATTTGGAGCTTTTGTTCCATTTTTTGGTAAATCTCCGTTTGTATTGGTGGGCTGTCCACCTAAAGTAACTTTTGCCATGTTTAAATTCTATTTTTGTTTATGGTTTAACAGTTCATCTAACGAATTAGTTGAAACAAAGTGATAATTAGGTCTAGCTGTAGAATAAATCGATGTTGCCATAGATGCGCAGCATTCAGAATTTATCATTTCCTTGTACAAAGGCATTAAATATTTTCTTCTACCCGTATTTACCAAAAAATGCACAAGCTCTCCAAATGCCCCCTCATAATT
>CAYGNU010000617.1:0-2927 GCA_964351175.1 uncultured Roseivirgaceae bacterium
CTGATAAGACAATGCCCAAGTCGACCATGGTACCGATAGCGATAGCTATCCCTGATAGTGCGACTATATTGGCATCAACACCAAAATAACGCATGGCGATAAATACAATCAACACTGCCAAAGGCAATAGACTAGTAATAAGCAAAGAAGCTCGGACATTAAAGACCATAATGATAACCACCAGAATAGTAATCAAAATCTCAAGTGACAAGGCCTCCTCTAGTGTTCCTAGTGTTTCATGAATCAATGTAGATCGATCGTAGAAAGGTATGATAGTGAGTTGAGATACTGTACCATCATTAAGGGTTTTCTTCGGAAGCCCAGAGGCAATCTCATTGATTTTAGCTTTAACATCATCGATCACCTTTAGCGGGTTAGCACCATATCGTGCCACCACTACGCCACCTACTACTTCAGCTCCGCCTTTATCCAGCAAACCTCTTCTTGTAGATGGACCCAACACCACATTAGCTACATCTTTAATTCTGATCGGTACATTATCATTGACCTGAACTACGGCATTTTCAATATCCTCTACCGATTTCACATAGCCCAAACCTCTGACAAGGTATTCTGCCTGGTTGATTTCAATTGTTTTGGCGCCAACGTCTCGGTTTGACTTTGAGACTGCCTGTGCCACTTTACTCAATGGAATATTGTAAATCTGTAAGGCTTCAGGCTTTACATCAATTTGGTATTCTTTTACAAACCCACCGATTGAAGCTACCTCAGATACACCTTCAGTAGCGTTAAGTCCGTATTTAACATAGTAATCTTGGACAGATCGAAGTTCATCTAAATCCCAACCTCCCGTAACGTTGCCATTAGCGTCTCTTCCTTCAATGGTATACCAGAACACCTGACCTAATGCAGTGGCATCTGGCCCTAATGCTGGCTGAACACCGTCAGGTAGAAGCCCAGCCGGTATTGAATTAAGCTTTTCAACTATTCGTGACCTCGACCAGTAGAATTCCGTGTCTTCATCAAAAATGATATAGATAGAAGAAAAGCCAAAAATTGAAGAGCTTCGAATTGATTTTACACCACTAATACCTAATAGGTAGGTAGTCAGTGGATAGGAAATCTGATCATCAATATCCTGCGGTGATCTGCCTGTCCATGAGGTGAAAACTATTTGCTGATTCTCACCAATATCCGGAATAGCATCTACAGGCACTGGATCGCTAGGCAACCAATCATTCTTCCATCCGAAGGGAGCGGTAACAATTCCCCATCCAACAAAAGTCAGAAGGAGAAGTACAGTTATAAGTTTATTATCTAGAAAGTATTTTATTAGTTTATTGAGCATTGTTAAATGATTATAGTAAATCAATACACCAATTTTAAGTTGGCGTTAAACAATAGGCTCTTCCGGCTAATGCCAAAAGAGGCTCAATAAATCATATTAAGAAAGACTGGTGAAGTACAATAAAGTCAGATTCGACTGTGGGTGGCCTGTAATAAGGTACGGCCATTGGTAAAGACAAGCTGGCTATCAAAGCCTCAAAAGATTGACTGCTGTGAGTCAATAAATTTTTGTGGAAGTCTTTCTTTAAACTAAGTGTTTTGACACTTTGATCAGTGGATAGCGTTTGGTAGTCATTATCACAACACCTTTTTGTGAATGAAGTAGCATCGCTTTTCTCAGATTCATTTGCATCCATATTAGTCATACCGCAGTCCAAGTGCTGATGACCTATCATCAAGGATGCATCTACTGCTATACCTCCACAAAAATGCGTACCTAGGGTGATGTTAACCGTGCTGGCTAAAAGTATAAAAGATAGAAATATGGATAATAATTTCTTCACGCTGCTTCAAAGATACGTAAATACGAATTAAAAGTTCATTCCGCTACCGTTTTGACTTCAAAAGCAGTAATCTCATCTTTTACCCATTGTGGAATAACAATCGAAGTTCTTGTCTTGATATCAAACATGACCTGAGTACTTTTGCCTTTAGCATGCAAAACCTCATGATTTTCTCCGGAGGTAATGATATATTCCAATTCAAAACTCTTATTTCCAAATTTTGACAGTCTTACATGCACATGCACATTTCTATCTGTCATTTTCAATTCACGTAGGTAGTCACAGTTGACATTAGCAATCAAGAACATATGTTCATGCCAAGTCCAAGTCTTACTCGCATTGACCATATACTTGCCTCTCCCCATCTCAAAATATTGAATGTACAGGCAATTATTAACATGACCCAAAGGGTCTAGATCTCCCCAGCGTACTTGCACGTAATCACTGAAGTTGAATTGTTTTGGATCTGTCATTTACTAGTTTTAATTCAGCGAAGATATGGCAATCAAATCATCAGTACCCAAATACTTATCTTCTTTATTGGTGTACCACTTTCTAACCTTCGGAATTCGCATCCCTTGATATTCTATTATTTCTGATAACAAAATATACTCGCCATCATTTTTGGATTCATCATGGTAAAATTGATAAACCTCCATAACATAACTTTCTGGGTTTAAATAGATGTACCAAGTATCAGAGCCTACCGCTTCGTCAAAAGTGATTTTTAGTTTCAAATATGGCTTTTCATTGAAATTAACTTTCTCAATACTTTCGTGAAGAATGGTACCTTCGTCCTTTAATTTCATTGGCAATCCATACAAAAAAGTATAGTAGTTTTTATACATATTGGCTCGATCGCAAGTCAATCCGAATTTCTTTGCTTCCTCTTCCGTAAACTCAGATTTACCATTCAGAAATATTTCACATTTTTCTCCATCAAGCGTTCTTAAAACAACATTATTTTCTCTAGTTTCCTCAACGGAAAATTTGCCTTCCGTCAAATTAACGCTTACCCTACTCTTCCTATTTGCACCATCAGGCATTGCTAGATCAATTTGCAAATCACCCTGAAATGAATTCCAATATCCATTGGGGTCATGGTAAGTGATTGAC
>CAYGNU010000618.1:0-2926 GCA_964351175.1 uncultured Roseivirgaceae bacterium
TTCTGCCAGTGGTTGCCGGTGTACCAGCTTGATGCGGCCATGCTGCGCATCATCATGATGACAACGCTATCTATAACGCACTAAAAGACATAAGGTGGATTGAGCAATATCAATTTCCAAAGGTCTCTGATACACTCGGGCCAGTGAAGATGACAGTGACTCAGATCAATGCAGGGCAGCAGCATAATGTGGTACCCGACCAATGTCAATTTGTAGTTGATGTGCGTGTCAATGAATGCTATTCAAATGAAGAGGTGTTTGCCATTATTGATGAGCATACTCAAAGTGAAATGAAAGCTAGGTCCTTTAGATTGAATTCTTCTTCCATTCCTTTGGACCATCCTTTTGTGCAAGCAGGGGTAAAATTGGGTAGAACAACTTACGGTTCACCTACCCTATCTGATCAGGCGACTTTAAGTTGTCCATCTGTAAAAATTGGCCCGGGAGATTCTACACGTTCGCATCAAGCTGATGAGTACATTTACCTGAAAGAAATTGAAGAGGGCATCGAATTGTATATTGAAATGTTAAATGAAATAATAAATTAATACCGTCATTCCGGAATTTTCCCAAAGAAAATGTCCGGAATCTAATATTTACAACATAAGATTCCACATAAATATTGACCTCTTAAAAATTAGGTCAATATTTTCTGGAATGACACCAATAAAATAAATGAGCAAAATATGAAACTCTGGGACAAGGGCTATACTACCGAAAATATTGTTGAGCGATTCACTGTGGGGAATGATCGAGTACTTGATCTGAAACTGGCAAAATTTGATGTAAAGGGCAATATGGCTCACGCTAAAATGCTGGCCAAGATTGGTATCCTCACTGAAAAAGAACTCGCAGATATTATCAAGGCACTGGAGGAAATCTCAAAGACCATTGAAGACGGTTCTTTTATTATAGAAGAAAGTTTTGAAGATGTGCATAGCAAGATTGAGTTTGAACTGGTAAAAAAGATTGGCGAAGCCGGTAAGAAAATTCATACTGCGCGTTCAAGAAATGATCAGGTTTTAGTAGACCTGCACCTTTATGCTAAAGATGAGATTGCTCAGATCAAAAGTCTTCTTCAGACACTATTTGATACACTAATAAAACTTGCTGAACAGCACAAAGAGGTGTTGATGCCAGGCTATACCCACATGCAAGTGGCCATGCCTTCTTCATTTGGTTTATGGTTTAGCGCTTATGCCGAAAGTCTGATTGATGATATGATCATACTTAATGCCGTTCTAAAGATATCCGATCAAAACCCGTTAGGATCTGCGGCTGGCTATGGCACCTCCTTCCCTATTGACAGAACCATGACAACTGAATTGTTAGGCTTCGAAACCATGAAGTACAATGTGGTAGCCGCTCAGATGAGTCGGGGTAAGTTAGAAAAGTCAGTGGCTTTTGCCTTGTCATCTGTTGCTGGTACATTATCGAAATTCTCAGCAGATGTTTGCCTGTACATGAGTCAAAACTTTAACTTCATTGGTTTTCCTAAGGAATTAACTACTGGCTCCAGCATTATGCCGCACAAACAAAATCCTGATGTTTTTGAGTTAATGCGCGCTAAATGCAATCAGATACAAAGCCTACCGGTTGAGATCAGCTTTATGATCAACAACTTAACCAGTGGCTATCATCGTGATTTTCAGCAGCTGAAAGAAAGCATAATGAATGGCATAGATCAGCTGAAAGACAACCTGGAAGTCTGCAACTTCATGCTACAGCATATTAAGGTAAATCAAAATACCCTTGATGATAACATGTATGACTACCTATATAGTGTTGAAGAAGTCAACAAACTGGTGATGTCAGGCATGCCATTTAGAGAAGCTTATCAAAAACTGGGTCAAGACATTATGGAAGGCAACTACAAGCCAGAAAAGAATGTAAAACATACCCATGAGGGTAGTATTGGGAATTTGTGTTTGAAAGAGATTAAAGAGAAATTCAATAAAGAGTTTCAGGGAATTTAATCAATCATAATCCTCCCTTAGCGTATTCAATTGGATCTCACCTTGAAATGATAGCTTGATAATCATATCCAATTCCTGCTGGGTGAAGCCCAGACGCGTAGCTACAGTTTTACACAGCTCATATTCATCTGAAGTAAATTCACCATCTGCTATAGCAAGGCTAAGCATCTGAATCAACTGGGTTTCACGATCCTCTTCTCTTTCAGGAATGACATGGATAAAATCTGCTCCAACCTCAAGTAATTCCTCTAGTCTTTCATCTGATACTTTAGCTAACTTGGCGGCATCTCTTATAACATACATCTCAGACTCATCAACTTTACCGTCTGCAGAAGCCAAAGCTATCAGGTTTTTCAAATTAGACTCACCCATACACATATTTAAAGCTTGGCCAAGTCCATCATAACCTAACTTTTTAGCTATTCCGAAGCAGAGGTCATATTCATCTTGAGAGAAATAGCCATCAGATGTAGCCATTTTTATCATTGAAATCAATTGTAATTCACGTTCTTTATCTGTTGTCGGCATCGACATGGAAAGTTGATCCGCATTTGCAATCCAATCCTCCAATTGTGCATCAGGTACACCCAAGTCATGTGCTGCACTTTTTAATTTTTCTAATTCAGTGTCCTCTATAACGCCATCAGAATAGGCAAGAACAACAAGATTTCTGAGATGATTAAAATTATCCATTAATTAATATCCAGCTATAAGGTTATGATTATAAACAAGTTAACAAGAACTAAAATAATAATGTTATTTAAAATATTATCGTCAATTATATTTTAATTCCATCCCAATTTAAATAAGTGAGCTATAAATTTATCGCTATCGGTTTACGAATACTAAATAAGTATCTTTGCAACTTATTTTAAATCAAGGCAATGAAGCGCATAAACGAATACAAGAAATTATTCAATATTACAGGTACTATCGATCTTAAAGAAATT
>CAYGNU010000619.1:0-2923 GCA_964351175.1 uncultured Roseivirgaceae bacterium
TTTATCTAATTCGCTTTAGGAATTTGCTCATGTGTTTTTTCTATCTCATTTTGCTGGATCATGGTTTTTAACGCATTGAGCTTATCAACATATGCATCAATGGCTGTTACCAAATTCTCCTTATTTTCATGAAAAATAGGTGCCCACATGTTGGCTGAACTATTAGCCAAACGTACCGTTGAGGCAAAACCACTACCTGCCATATTGAATATGCTTTTCTCGTCTTTCTCAATATCTAACACAGTAAGGCCTAATGTGAATGAGGTGATGTGAGATAGATGTGATACATAAGCGATGTGTCTGTCATGTTCAGCGGCATCCATTTTTATCGTTTTCATCTTCAATGTTTCGAAGACTTTTTCGGCTGTTGCCAAGGCTGAAGCACTACTATGATCTCCATCACAGATGATATTTACTTTTCCATCGAACAAATAATAATGGGCAGCGTCAGGGCCTGAGAACTCTGTACCTGCAATTGGGTGGCACGCTACAAACTGACTTCTGTTTTTATGTCCGGCTACAGCAGTGCAAATATTCTGCTTGATGGAGCCAACATCTATAACTGTAGCCTCTGGCTTAATGTTGTCTAACACTGATTTCAATACCTCAGGTGCATGGTCAACGGGTATTGATAAGATGACTAGGTCAGAAGAAGGAACAGATTCTTCTAAAGATTTTGCCTCATCAATGATTCCTATCTCAAGGGCCTTGGCCAAATGAATACTATTTTTATCAACACCAAAAACGGTAGTGGCCAATCGCCTCTTTTTCAAATCCAGCGCCATCGAGCCGCCAATCAATCCTGTTCCAATTACTGTTACTATCATTATTTATTCTTTATATTTTTTATTCTTTCTAATGCTTTTTCAAATGTGGCTGCTGGAGCGCAGAGGGAAATTCTGATATACCTCTTACCCTCCTCTCCCAACCCCTCCCCCCGGCGGCGGCACACATCAGACTCGTAAAAACTATCGCTGAGCAATACATCAACATCGGCAATACTTTCAGGGATTTTTGCCCAAACGAACATGCCAACTTGATTTTTATCGTACTTACATTCAAGTACATCCATGATTTGCCAAACCACAGCCCTGCGCTCATGGTAGGTTTTGTTTACCGATTTATACCAATCATCACCCAGCCTCAATGCTTCAATGGCAGATTCCTGGATTCCCAAAAACATCCCTGAATCCATATTGCTTTTAAATGTCAGTATATTATTGATATGCTGCTCTTTGGCGGCAATCATACCTACACGCCAACCAGCCATGTTGTGTGATTTACTCAATGAGTTAAGCTCCAAAACATAATCTGAAAGCCCTGCGCTTAACATGCTCAAAGGTTGGTCGTTGAGAATGAAGCTGTACGGATTGTCATTGCAAATCAAGATCTCATTTCGCTCCCCAAAGGCTTTAAGCTTTTCGAAAAGTGCGGTGCTAGCACTAGTTCCTGTAGGCATATTGGGATAATTTACCCACATCATTTTGACTTTGGACAGGTCAGACTTTTCTAACCTCTCAAGATCTGGCAACCAGCCTTGTCCCTCAATAAGGTTGAAGTATCTGCATGTTGCTCCCGTTAATTTGGCTGAAGCTGCATAGGCAGGGTAGCCCGGGTTAGGTACCAAGACCTCATCACCTGGGTTCAGGTAGGTCATCGAAATGTGCATGATGCCTTCCTTCGAACCAATTAAAGGTAAAATCTCCGTTTCGGGATTCAACTCCACCGAATAGTATTTCTTATACCATGAAGCAAAAGCTTGTCGCAATGCCGGAATACCTTTATAGCTCTGATAACCATGAACATTGTCATGTTGTGCAGTTTGGTTGAGTGCTTTTATAACAGAATCGGCTGGCTTTAAGTCAGGACTTCCGATACCAAGATTAATGATATCCTTACCCTGAGCCCTAAGCTGTGCTATCTCTCTGAGTTTTTTAGAGAAGTAGTATTCTTCAACTCCCGCTATTCTATCGGCTACTGTAATCATAGCGTGATTCCCTTTTTGTAAACTCCCAATACTCTCAGCTTATTACTGTATTTTTTCAATGCCACCAAACCTTGTTCATATTGCTCTAGATTTTCGAACTCTATATCTAAATGAAAGTAGTATTCCCATTCCTTCTTAATAACAGGAAATGACTGAATTTTAGAAACATTGACATTAATGTCAGCTAGCGCTGTCAACGCTTTAGCCAGACTGCCAGGTTCATGACTGACTCCAAAATATAAAGAGGCCTTGTTAGCAGATTCGTCAACAACATTAGCCTGCCTTCCTAGAATTAGAAAACGTGTGTAGTTATTATGAACAGTTTCTATGTTAGGCGCGATAATCTCAAGATCGTAAAGTTCAGCGGCTCTTTTGCTGGCAATGGCTGCAACGCCAACTAAATGATTGTCTCTAACTTTCTTGGCGCTTAGTGCTGTATCTTCCGCTTCCACTAATTTCATATTCGGGAATCGCTTGAGATATTCGCGGCACTGATAAATGGCCATGGGGTGGGAGCGTACCTCAACTATATCATTGACCGACTGCCCTGGTAGCGCCATTAGATGCTGGCTAATCTGCAGGTAAATCTCACCTTTAATAAATAGTTCAGCACCTTGTAGCAGTTGGTAGTTAGAAAGGATACTTCCAGCAATAGAATTTTCAATGGCCATGACACCACCATCGGTAATGTTTGCGTCACTGCACTTATAAGCAAGGTCCGAAAACGATGGACAAGGAATGATATCAATAGACTCATGGAAGTAGCCTTCAGCCGCTATCTGATGAAAACTACCTTCATATCCCTGAATGGCAATCTTGTGTGCTGTCAATGTTTCTACGTTTTCGTTCATTGCCTTATAATTTGAACATAAAAAAAGACCTCCAATCTGGAGGCCTCATGTTATGTCTATATATACAACGGTGCCTCCCTTAATT
>CAYGNU010000620.1:0-2921 GCA_964351175.1 uncultured Roseivirgaceae bacterium
CTTTTGGTATAGGGGTTCTATTTGCTAGAGAAGAATTTGGCCAATTAATATCGCCTTATAACTATGGCGGAGGAATTATATATGAAGTTCAAGTTCGCGAGACCAAATTTCGATCGTACCCCCATAATCTTGATGCTGGTACACCGAATATTGCAGGGGTTATAGGATTAGGAAGTGCTTTAGATTTTGTGAATTCTTATGATAAAGTTGATGTAAGAAATCAGATTCATAAGCTAACTGATTATGCTATTAATCAATTGAGTGGCATAGAGGGATGCAAAATATTGGGGAATCCAAAAAAACGAACCGGTATTATTTCAATAACTATAGACGGTATTCACCCACATGATATTGCCTCATTTTTAAACAAAGATGATATTGCCGTTAGGGCAGGTATGCACTGTACTCAACCATTGCTTAATGAGTTGAAAGTACCTGGCACTGCTAGAATTTCATTCTCATTATATAATGAGGTAAGTGATGTAGATAGACTAATGGCATCAATAAAAGAGCTAATTAAATTTTGGGAATGACAAAGGAAAAGTTTCAGCAACTATATAAAGAAAAAATAATACCTGAGAGCAAGAACCCTTATCATTTTGAGGCATTAAAGGATAGTACTCACAATATTGAAGCGTACAATCCAATGTGCGGAGATAAGTACTCTCTATTTATCAATGAGCATAACAAGATCATCCAAAGTGCTTATTTTGATGGTATTGGTTGTGCTATTTCTAAGGCAAGTATTTCATTGATGTTAAGAAATGTTGAAGGGAAAAGTAGAGAAGAAATCATCCAAATTTGCAAACAGTTTGTAGCTTCCACAGAAAGTGAGAATAACTCAATTGATTTACCTAAAGATGCTCTTGATGTTTTAATATCTTTAAAGAATTTTGAGGGTAGAATGGATTGTGTGAAATTAGGATGGGAGTCATTGATAAAATATTTAGAGGATAATGAGTAAGATGGATATTGAAGTAGTAGCCTATGGGATTGCTAGAGAAATTGTGGGTAGTAGTACATTTAAAATATCCTTGGGTGAAGATAGTACGGTTAAAGATTTAAAAGACAAATTGATTTCTAAATATCCTGATTTCTCGAAGCTAGTCAGTATCAGGTTTGCGGTCAATGAAGATTATGAGGAGGATGAATATAAGATTCAACCTAATGATGAAGTTGTAATAATTCCACCTGTTAGCGGAGGCTGAAATGATAGATATTCAATTAACAGAAAATATACTGAATCCTGATGATGCTTTAAAAGCAGTTTCTGATCCTTCAGCTGGGGGAACAACAGTATTTGTTGGTACGGTACGTAATATGACCAAGGGGAAGAAGGTAGTTAAGTTGGAGTTTGAAGGCTACGCTCCAATGGCAAAAAAAGAAATGAAGAAGATTGCGGAACAGGTAGTTCTAAAATGGAATGCACTGCATGTAAGTATACATCACCGGACGGGTATTTTAGATGTTGGGGAGATACCTGTAGTCATCGCGGTATCAACGCCTCACAGAAAAGCGGCATTTGAAGCCTGTGAATATGCCATTGACACACTAAAAGAAACTGTACCTATCTGGAAAAAAGAGATTTTTGAAGATGGAGAAATCTGGGTGGCTGCCCACCCTTAATTCCTTTCACAAAATCAGGTTATTTATTTTCTTTCTCAAGCTTCTTAAAATACCTTCTAGTAAGGAAGTTGTGCTTTAAAGCTTCCATGTTTTGATTAAATCGGGCTGTTCCCTGATTAATATTCTCCATACTCTGTTTTAAATCGTTAGCAAAAGCAGTATCATACACAATAGTATTAATAGCACCGTCTTCAAGTTTAAAATCTTCCATCAACGCGTTAAGCTTGGATGAAGCATTACTAATTTTATCACTAGATTGTTTTAGATTTTGAACAGTTATATCAATACTATTCGAAATCACTGTGTCACTTGATAATTTGAATAATAATCCATTAGGATCGTTTAAGGAGTTTGCTGTGAGTTTTAAACTAATAGATGCATCAGAAATACTAACACTTGCCTGTTTTAGATTTTGAAGAGTAGCCTTTAAGTCTAGCGCCAGTTGAGTATCATATAACAGCGTGCCAAACGTACCTTGTTTTTCTAATATACCTTGAGTGATTTTGAGAAGGTCAGCTGTTAGAATGGCCGCATTTTCATTGGTTACATTTAAGGTGTTTAGCATTTCGCTTGTATTTATTTTACTATATGATTCTATCATGTCACCGGACTTTACGACATCCAGCATGTTTCCTGATGGAACAATACTAATCATCATATTTCCTACAAGCCCATCAGAACTAATGGTGGCAATTGCATCTTTTCTTATATAAGCACTCGCTGACTTTTCTATTAACATATCTACTTGAATAGTAGTATCATTAATAATCTCAATACTAGTGACAGTGCCTACGTTAATTCCTGAATAACGCACGTTATTACCTGATTGAAGCCCATTAACATTAGCGAATGTGGAGCTTAACTTTATACTTTCTCCAAACATATTCTGCTTATTGCCAATATAATATACCGTGGCTGTAAAGAGTAAAAGAGCCACAGTAACGAACAACCCTAGTTTTAAATTATTTGTGGTCTGCTTTGCCATAATCATTTATTTAAAAAATGCCTGAATTTTAGAATCTTTAGACTTTGATAGTTCTTCATAAGTACCTTGGGCGTAATTGACCCCATCGATTATTATCGCCATCCTATTGGCCATTACCCTGGCACAATCCATATCATGTGTGATGATGAGTGATGATGTCTTATATTCATTTTGTATTTTCATAATCAAGTAAATAATTTCCTTAGAGGTTATTGGATCAAGCCCGCTGGTGGGTTCATCGTAAAGTATGATTTTCGGTTTAAGAATTAATGTCCTTGCTAGAGCAACACGCCTTTGCATACCTCCGGAA
>CAYGNU010000621.1:0-2898 GCA_964351175.1 uncultured Roseivirgaceae bacterium
AATAAGGATAAATCCTCTAAAAGCTGAATTTGCGTCTTCGTCATTGGTCGAACTGATGGGCGAATTATACGGAATCGACAGCGCACAAGTTGAAAGCAAGAGATATCTGACCAATTTCGGATTTGTTCGTGATGTCCAAATGATAAGCGGTCTCAGACGAATAAAGGATTCGGCATATGGCCAGCCAGATTATATCCAAATCGACAGCTTAAGTGTTAAACCGTTAGAAGGGACGTATTATACTGATGATGGGAATGATAAACTGGAGTTGTTATGGAAAAACGATTCTTTCAATATCAATAAAAATGATCGATGGGAAAAATTATCAGCAATAAATGATTCGGTATTCTATATTGAAGGAAGTGAACCTGATAGAATCATAATCCGAACATCGGACAAAAAAGAAAAAACTATTTATTACATAGTTGGAAGAAACACAATGAAGTTCGAAAAATAAAATTATTCATAAGGAAAGGGCAGTGGCCAACAATGTGTATAAGTAATAGCGGTTTACGCGGTTAAAAACAAGTATGAACATAAATAAAGTTCAATTAAAAACCGAAAGTTTGTGAATGGGAACCCGCTACTACTCATACACAGAACGTTATCAGTAATTCCCCAGATTCGGGGCAGAAATTGAGGAGAAAAAGTATCAATTTCTTCCTTTCCGAATTGATTTCAGTGGCTAACGTCAAAATGTAGAAAATGCGTAGAATTGACAAAGAATATATGAATCGTAACACATTGATAATCAGTAACAAAATTGGACGTTAGTCAGTATCCGAATTAGAAACCATTAATGCTTCAGTACATCATAAAGACTAGGTTTGTATACACCTTGATTTATCATGTTTTTATTATAAATAGGAAGCCGAAATCTCAAATATCCTTTTTTTCCATCCTTAGTTGAAAAAATTCGATAGTCTAACCCTAAGTCTGATTCGAACATCAAATTATAATCCATAGTTCTCGAATCGGGAGACAATAAAAAGGAATTGATGAAACCTGCATGTAAATACGGTTTAAATTGTCTTTCTCTATTAAAAAAATTGTACCGAACACCTAATGGAATTTGGATTTGATTTATTTCAAAAGGCATTAACATGCCTTCTCTTGTTTCAATCCTTTGATTCAATCTCCGATTGAATTGAATGCCATAAGTTAATGAAAGATGATTGTTTACCTCTTTTAAATGAGTAATCCCTATAGTTTGGTTCTCTTTCCCTAAAGACACGGAAATTTCCTTTTTCCTTTCTTTCACCTGACTAGCGACTAACTCAGATGGAGATGTACTTTGATTCTTTACTAACTTTTTAGCTTGATGAATTAGACTCGATTGATTCACTCGACTTTTTGATTCCTCGCTCGATTTGTGCTTAAAATCACTAATCGAATCCGCTCCGTCTACGTTAAGGTTTTCAAATGAAAATTCCTCTGTAGCTTGAGTAATCGTGGAATCTATAAAGATTGCAGGTATACTTTCTTTAGCCTGATTATATTCAACAATTTTTCTTCGGCTTTCATCTTTGATGAAAAAAATAATTATCAAACTGACAAAAATAAGTATCAAACTAAGTCCAAAAAACAAACCTTCTCTCCAATTAGATTTTATTCTTTTCCAAACTCGTTCTTCATCAAATTCAACTCCTGGCACCTCACTCAAGGAGTCTATTTTAGATTTAATATGCCGGTCTAACTCTTCCATTATGAATTAATTTTGTTGACCTTTTCTTTCAATGCCATCCTTGCTTTTGTCAATTGAGACCGTGATGTCCCCTCAGATATGTTTAACATTGTAGCTATCTCTTTGTGACTATACCCTTCTATTGCAAAGAGATTGAATATTGTACGATAACCAGCTGGCAAGGATAGTATTAATTCATATATCTCTTTGGCCTCTAATTCGCCATCAGATTTAATTCCAGATTCCACATTCAACCCTTGATTTTCATCCAGAAAAATAATTTTTCTTTTGCGTAAAAACATGAGACATTCGTTGATCATAATTCGTTTTATCCATGCTTCTAAACTTTTTGAATCTTTATAAACGAATGCATTTAAGTTCTGAAATACTTTAACAAACCCATCAGACACTATTTCTTCCGAGTCTTCTTTACTTTTTAAATATCGGTAACAATGGACAAACATCTTTTGTCCATAGGTTTTAAAGAGAGCCTTTTGGGCTCTCTTATTACCCTTACGGCATTGAATAATAATTTTTTCGTCAATCAACAATGCGATTTCTTAATTTACCTAGTTTCTATCAGATGCTCTGAAACTACAAATTATCTATTTCTTTTTTGGCTTGTTGTTCAGTAACCTCTACAATCTCAGGTTTTCCTAAGAACATGTTTCTGGCCAATGAAGCGCGCAAATAATAATGTTTGCTAGGCTCAAGGTTCATTTCAATAAAATTATTCTTCATCCTAAATTCGGTTCTACCAGGTTCGAACTCTAGGGTCAGATGCTTCCCATTTTTTACTTTAGTTGATTCTTTGTCTTTCATTTTGAGCTTAAAAACCCAACCAAAACCTACAACTCTTGTTGGTCGATAAATATGTACAACTGCATTATTTTTTTCAATTTCAGGCTTTGGTTTCTTTTCAGCCAATGCCAAAGTAGAGATGAATATTGTACAAATCATTAACACGCTTATTTTTTTCATAACTTAAGTTTTTTTAGTTTCTACTTATATAAATGCGGTTCCATTGCTATATGCTGCCTGAGGTAGAAAACTGATAACAAAATGTATAGTGAATGCGCTTCCGAGTTATTTTCAACTTTCTCTGCAATTCGATACTTTAGTGCTCTTGGAAAGTGCAAACGCACTCACCATACATAGACGTTGTGTTGAATTGTCACAGTTTATTTAGGTAGTCTGCTAATTTCCAGGGAGTT
>CAYGNU010000622.1:0-2891 GCA_964351175.1 uncultured Roseivirgaceae bacterium
GCTCATGTTCATCCCTTAATTTTTGCATGCCTTCAGCAGTAATCATTTGCTCGCGTTTGATTTTTGGCAGCGTTGATTCCGGTATTTTTCGTCTCATAAGTAGATGATCTCATTTTGAAAACTTTCGCAAGATAATAATTGATGAACTATGTTTCTTATACTGTTTAATTCTTATTCCACACGGATGTTATATAACCTGCCTGTCGGCAGAGAGTCGAGCAGATCTTTTGACACCCCGATAACTATCGGGATTGGCAGGAGCGGGGCGAGCGTAAAGAATTCATTCAGTGAATGGATTTAGTGAGCAGCCAGGATGCAGGGGAGCATAGCGTGAATGGCAAATGTGTGCGTTTCAAGTTAGGCTTTATATATAATGATATGTGTAGTTTATTATTTAGCAGTAAATAGATTCCATCAACAGAATTCCAGATTGGACTTTGAAACAAAATCTTCCTATTTTTATTTATATTTCTATGACCATAAAGGACTTTGAGAAGGCTAATTATTGTAATCGATCCAAGGCTTAAATACTTTGATTTAATGAAAACTGAAGCATCCGCGTAAACAAAATTTTATAGGTAAGACCTGACTCACCCCTCAAGCTTAGTTCATTCCAAACCTGTAACCTATTATATTAGCTATTGAAAATCAAGCAAGGCATTCAAATGAATGAAACATATGACAATCTGATAGAAAATTTTCGGCAGCTGGTTCCAATTTCAGATCAGGAGGCTGAAATTATCAAAGGCGCTTTTGTGGTCAAAAAGCTAAACAAGAAAGAGCTGCTGCTTTCCAAAGGTGATTTATCTAATCATATGCGCTTTGTGGCTGACGGCTGCCTTAAAGTATTTTCCATAGGAGAGAAAGACATGGAGCACATACTGCAATTCGGTATTTTAGGATGGTGGATCAATGATCTTTACGCTTACTTAACTGAAACTCCTTCAGAGCTGTTTATTCAGGCCATTACCCCAAGTACAGTACTTCAAATCCATCGTGACCGACTGAATAAACTATACGATGAAATACCTATGGTTGACCGCTTCTTCCGCATTAAAACACAACATGGCTACGTGGCACTACAAAACCGTACCATCAGGTCTATGAGCCAGACTGCAGAAGAGCGCTATGTGAAGTTTGTATCAGATTATCGGGAAATGGAACAACAGATCCCTCAATACATGATTGCAGCTTTTATAGGAGTAACACCAGAGCATCTAAGTGTTATAAGAAAAAAAATGAGCCTGTAGTGCGTTCTTAAGATACCTTAATGCTTTCGAGCTCGGTGGCTTTCAACTTTGCATAAAACGTTAAAGTTATGAAAGCACATTTAAGCACCTTTATTTTAGTACTTCTCATTAGCGCTGTCAAGGCACAGGGCATCGAAGAAGTTGGTATGAGTCCGTGGGGTCCACAAGATGAAATAGGAACCCTTAACATGATGACAGAAGATTCAAAACTTGAAATTCTGTCTCAAATTCAGTCAGGAAAAACCTATGACCTTAGTGTAGATTACTTTGTAGGAATGCCCAGCTTTGATGCATTGGGTGATCCCGCTTACCAGTATTGGTTGACCCATACACCAAACGGAACGGTTGTTGACAACCCTAATGGGTTAGGTAAAGCCATGAACCAGAAAGTAAGCTATACCGGTGATGCTATTTCTATGTACACTCACATGGGTACACACATCGATGCACTAAACCATTTTGGACTAAATGGGAAGATTTGGAATGGCTTTACCCCTGAAGAGCATTTGGGAGACCAGGGATGGAAAAAGACCGGTTCAGAGACTATTCCACCCGTTATAGCACGAGGTATTCTAATTGATGTTGAAGACGCCTTAAAAGGACTCTCTGAGAACTACCGTATCAATGCTGAAGATCTTAAAACAGCTCTCCGAAAGCAAAAAGTAAAGCTGAGAAAAGGGGATGTTGTATTGATCCGCACAGGACAGGCACAATTTTATGAAGATGCAAATAAATATCTCGACAGGTATCCCGGTATCAGTCTGGATGCTGTAAAATGGCTTGTAGAGGATCAACAAATCATGTTACTGGGCGCTGATAACCTAAGCTTGGAAGCTTTTCCTCCAGAGCGTGAGGACAACTGGGTGCCAGTGCATACCTATCTTCTGGCAGAAAAAGGGGTGATGTTCATCGAACAGATGTTTTTGGAAGAACTAGCTCAGGACCACATCTATGAATTTGCATTCATTGCAGCTTCATTGAAGTTGAAAGGAGCAAGCGGTTCACCTATGCGTCCTATAGCCATTCCTGTACGCTAATTCTTAAGGTCATGAACAATTGGTATTTACTATTTCTTTCCTTTTCAGTAGGGGTAATGGTGGTGATGCAAGGTGGGCTTAATGCTCGTCTGGGTGTAATCCTAAATAACTCCTTGCTGGCTACCTCAGTGGCCTTAATTATCAGCTCCAGTTTTACAGTAATAGCATTATTAGCCACTGTAAAGCAGTTTCCAACTGTTGGCCAGTTACGGACAGTGCCTGCCTATATGTGGGTTTCAGGAGGTATGTTAAGCTTCATAGCCGTGGGACTGTTCTATTATCTCATTCCACGGATTGGTATTTCAACAGCTGTGACATTCGGGCTCACGGGCCAGATTCTTTTTGCAGCCATAGCAGGTCATTTTGGCTGGTTCGGAATGCCTCTGGAGCCTGTATCTATCAAAAAAGTGATCGGAATGGTAATAATGCTTCTGGGGTTGGTACTTACCAAATTCAAAATATAACAGACCTTACTTAACCAAAGTCAATGACAATGGATGTCAAACGCTTCAATTTTGCACTGAGCATACATCCAAATGTCTTTACAAATAAAGAATAAGATTATGGATTTAAAGCATATGAATTTAGACAACCTACAGTCACT
>CAYGNU010000623.1:0-2891 GCA_964351175.1 uncultured Roseivirgaceae bacterium
ATGTAGGATATTCAAGTTCTAGCGGTCTACAAAAAGAGAAACAAGAAACAGTTAATGCTCTTGAGAAAAACATAAAACGTTCGAAATCATTTATTAAAAAAACAAGGGAGAAACTAAATGAAATTAATAGCAAAACAAGCTATCAAATACTAGGTGATCTAATCATGGCAAATCTTCACGCCATTAAAGCGAATAGTGAAATGGTCGAACTATCAAATTTCTATAATGAAAATAAACCTATTGAAATAAGGCTTAAAAGAAATTTGTCGCCCCAAAAGAACGCTGAAAATTTCTATAAAAAAGCGAAAAACCAGTCAAAAGAGATAGAAAACCTAAAAGAAGTACTCAATAATAAAGAAAAGGAATTATCAAAAATAGAACATCATCTTCGTCAAATTAACCAGATAGATCTACTCAAAGAACTTAGAGATTACATTAAAAAAGAAGGCCTTATCAAAACAAGTACTCAACAACAGATTCACAAGCCTTACAATACATTTGTATTTGGTGGCTTTGATATCTGGGTAGGAAAAAATGCATCTTCTAATGATGAAATGCTACATTTCACTTATAAAGAAGATCTTTGGTTGCATGCAAAAGATGTAGCAGGTTCTCATGTGATAATAAAGTATAAATCAGGGAATCCATTTCCATCCACGGTTAAAGAAAAAGCAGCACAATTAGCGGCATATTATTCGAAAAGGAAGACTGATTCCTTGTGTCCAGTTATCATTACACCAAGAAAATTTGTTAGAAAGCGAAAAGGGGATCCGCCTGGAGCGGTAGTGGTAGATAAAGAGGAAGTACTTTTAGTCGAGCCCTCAAATCAATTATAAAAAAATAGGGTAAGCATAACTGCCAACCCCATTTCCATACAATTCTTAAGTTAATTTAATCTACAAAATTAAGTTTCACTGTATTAGTTCTTCCTCTAGCATGAATAGGCATACTGGCGGTGGTTATAAATATATCACCTTTAACGATATGTCCCTTTTCTTTTAAGATTTCCTCAATGTCAGCAAAAGTGTCATCGGTGGATACTTCCTTATCATAATAATATCCCCTAACTCCCCAAATCAAGTTCATTGTATTTAGCAACGGTCTATTACTAGTAAAAATGAATATGTTGGCGTGTGGCCTATGAGAAGCCAACTTAAAGGCTGTATAGCCCGAAGCAGTCATACCTACAATAGCTTTGGCTCTAGATGCTTTGGCTAGTCTACTTGCAGCCAAAACTAAGGTGTTATTAAAAAATTGCTCATCATCTTCAGCTGGCAAATTATGCTTAAAATATAGACTTTCAGATTGCTGTTCTACACTAGTGATGGTTTTGACCATACTTCTAATTACCTCTACCGGGTACAGACCTGCTGCCGTTTCAGCTGATAACATTAAAGCATCAGCACCATCCATAACAGCATTAGCCACATCATTAGTTTCTGCTCTTGTAGGTCGAGGGTTCTCAATCATACTCTCCATCATTTGAGTAGCAATAATCACGGGTTTAGCTGCTTTATTACACATAGAGACAATTTTCTTTTGTGCCATTGGCACCTCCTCCATATAAATTTCAACGCCCAAATCACCTCGAGCAACCATGACAGCATCAGTCGCCTCAACAATTGATTCTATATTTTTCATTGCCTCTGGTTTCTCTACTTTGGCAATAATTTTACATGATTTCCCCGCTTTTTGAATGAGCCCTCTAAGTTCATGGATATCGTCTGCCGATCTTACAAAGGATAAGGCAATCCAATTGACTTCTTGAGATAAACCAAATTCAAGATCTTTTAAATCTTTTTCTGTTAAGCATGGAGCAGATACCTTAGTAAATGGAAGGTTAATACCTTTTCTAGATTTCAACTTTCCACCATATATAACTTCACTAACGACATCATCTCCCTTTATTTCTTTTACCTTCAGTTCTATCTTACCATCATCGATAAGAATCATATCCCCTGGCTTAACATCTTTATGAAGATTGGTGTAAACAGTGCTAGCTTTTTCATTAGTTCCTATCATCTCATTTGGTGTGATAGTAAATAACTGCCCAACTTTTAATTTAACACCTTTATCAACCTCTCCTACTCGAATTTTTGGTCCTTGCAAATCTTGAAGCAAGCATATATTAGTATCTAGTTCCTCATTTAATTCTCTTACATATTTAATAACTTTAGCATGATCCTCATGTGTACCATGAGAAAAGTTGAGTCTAAAAATATCAACGCCAGCGCTTATTAATTCCTTTAGTTTTCCCTTTGTATTAGATGCTGGTCCTACAGTGGCTATTACTTTGGTCTTATTAAATAAAATTTCCTCTCTCATATTAATCTAAAAAATTGTCTTTCGATTTGAGTTTTTCTAACTCAATCGAAGCAATATATTCAATGTATTTCACTTCACGCAATTCTTTTATAACTTCTTGAGTCGCAAACGTTTGAAATGAGCCATTAATTTTTAGTATAAAATCGAAATGTGTCATTTCAGGTATCAAATACCTACTTTCAAAGTCTGGTGATTTATTCTTTAATAATTGAATAAAACAGCTATCATCTTCATGGCAGTAATTTATAAAATTAACTTTCTCATTTTTATCAACATCAATTGAATAATCATCAAGCTTTACAAGCTTGGTAGACAATAAAGAATTAATTGCCCAGGCCAATTTGAAAAACTTGGCAGAGGAAGCTATTCCGAATAGCTCAAAGTCATACTCGTAGTCTATATGGAGTTTTGTCTTCTTCATTGTCTTTAATTAAGCCAAAATTAATATGATAATTTGAGTTATTTTACCTATTCTTGGATAAATGAAAGCTAGGAATAACTTTCACAAAAATGTTTGACATTAAATCTATAATGTATTTCTTTGCAGATATTTTAACTAAATTATT
>CAYGNU010000624.1:0-2890 GCA_964351175.1 uncultured Roseivirgaceae bacterium
CTGCAGAAATTAACCACCCCGCCCAATCGCCGCACTTCGTTGGATAAGGTTTTCATTTTTGACTCATCCTTTTCAGGAATTCTTATATGCACGATAGCTTCACTATCAAAACCAAGATCTGCCTTCTGCATATAATCCAACTGAGCTAAGGTAATAATAGTGCCGATGATAAATACTTGAGAGATAAAAAATTGAAATACCACTAATCCTTTCCTCAAAGACATGCCTCCACTATTGCGAGAAGTAATTTGTCCTTTAAGCGCTAGGGCTGGACGGAAACCTGATAATACCAGCGCTGGATAAAAGCCTGCTAAAACAGTAATAAGAACTACTCCACCAAGTAGCGTTCCTATAAACTTTGGATCAAACAACTGAATATCCAAAACCACATCCAAAAATGGATTTATATAGATGATTAACAGTTCTGCAAGGCCTAAAGCTAAAATTACGGACAGTAAGATAAGGCCAAACGACTCAGCTAAGAATTGAAACATCAATTGCTGGCGAGTGCTACCCATTACCTTACGAACACCCACTTCTTTTGATCTTTTTATGGCTATAGCAGTAGAAAGGTTTACGAAATTGATACAAGCTGTGAGCATCAAGAAAACACCTATCAAGATCATCATTAAAATCTGACTCCTACTTACTGAATTATAAGAGTAATTCACATGATTTTCACTAAAATGAAGCTCACTCATTGGCTGAAGTTCATACACTTCTTTATCTTCTTCCTCAAAATGTTTGCTTACAAAATCTACCAACCTATTCTCATAGTTTGAAGCATTATCAGAATCAGACATCATGATATAACACTGATCATTACTACTTACACTATTCCATCTTGCTTCCTTCAACTCATCACTGAACACACCAATTGAGATAAAAACTTCAAATGGCATATCAGTATTTGCTGGAGGGTTGCCAACAACTCCAGTAACTTCGAGATTAAAGGTTTTATTAAATACTAGCTCTTTGCCTAAGGCATTACCATCCGGGAAAAAAGCTTTCGCAATAGATTCTGACAACACAATTCCATTCTGATTGTCCAGTGCTTTATCTTTATTTCCTTCACGCCAGTCGACAGTAAACATTTTGAAATAGTCATTCTCTGTGAACACTATCCTCTTATCTTGTAACTCGTTATAGATAGGTGTTTCTGAATTAGGATTTATGGTAAAAATAGTCTCACCGTAGTGATCCCTTGTTAAAATAACAGATTCAAACTCAGGAAAATCTTCGCGCACTGCATCAGCAAATGGTACCGCCACACCAGGGGTATAATCCATTTCACCTCCCTGACCAGGAGAGCTATTGATGAACCTATAGATACGATCATAATTTGCCTCGAATTTATTATAGCTACTAGAATAATCTGCCAACAAAAACAAAACGATGGCACAGGCCATTCCCATAGAAAGCCCAATCACATTAATGAGTGTATTCACCTTGTTTCGTACAAGGTTTCGTAGTGTTGTTATTAAGTAGTTTCTTATCATTTTTGAGTATTTATAGTACTGAGTATTAGGTAAAAAGTCTTGCTCTTATATATCATCTTTAAAACTTATTCGTCTTTTAGAATTTTTACTGGATTTTGAAGTGCTGCAATGGTCGTTTTATAACCCACGGTTAAAAGCGGGAAAAACAATGATAATATCAATGAAGCGACAAAAATTCCTACACCCAATGTAATATGTATTGCAAAGCTTTCTAACCAACTGTTTAAGAAATAGGCTGCGATGGGTGCTGCAAACAAAAAGGCTACAAAAGACATTAGCACAATATCTTTTATTATGAGTATAATAATGCTTAAAACTTTAGCTCCTAATACTTTACGAATACCAATTTCCTTTAGCCTGGTATTTATCATATAAGACACAAGACCAAGTAAGCCAACTACACCTATCACAATGGCAATAATGGAAAATAATGCAAAGGCTTCGGCCATCTTTTGCTCCCTATCATAAAACTGAGCAAGTTTTTCATCCAGAAATTGATAAGTAAATATAAAATCAGGAAAGCGATTCTGCCACTCTTCTCTCATTTCCGAAATTACCTGTTGAGCATTGCTTGTATTCAATTTTACCGCTCCTGTTAGTAAATAGTCTGGTTGGTACCATAAAGCGACAGGTTCTTGTTCATAGTGATGTGACATTGTCTTAAAATCCTGTACAATACCCACTACTTCACCCTCGGTGCCCCACAATTTTAATTTTGAACCTAAAATATCATTTGGATCATTTATGCTCATCATTTCAAGTGCCTTCTCATTTAATAAAAGCAGTCTAACGGTATCCTCTTTGATATTTGTACCAGATAATAGGATGAGGTTATAAAGGTCTAGGTAGTTTTTATCGGCAATTTTGACCTGTATATCGCCTGCTAGCATCTCGCCATTTATTTCATATCGGATAGTCGCACCCCATGAGTCATCAGAAGCAGTGCCGGTATTAGAAAAGCTTACATTTTCAATACCTGAAATATCTTGTAAATGCGTGCGGAATGAATTAAAATCTACCTGGTCAGGTCTAGGCATTGGAAACTCTACAATAGACTCTACATTAAAGCCTGTAGGCTCATTCATAAATTTATCGATTTGCTGATGCACAACAATGACCGTTATGATAAGTACTTGGGCAACTAAAAGCTGAAAGGTAATGAGTACTTTTCTTGTTGAAAACTTTTCATTGCCCGGGCTCCCGATCTTATTTTTAAGTGCTGCAATCGGATCATACTTCGCAATTACTAACGCTGGATAAAGTCCACTTAATAAAGTAATACAAGCAAAGAGTGAAAAAATGAAGAGTGAAAAATTAAACCCTATTTGCAAGTTGGCTACTTCATATCCTAAAAAGTTTCTAGAATGCAATTGAGCAAGTTCAAACGCACC
>CAYGNU010000625.1:0-2874 GCA_964351175.1 uncultured Roseivirgaceae bacterium
GCATCAGACTACATTGGTTAGAAAACATGAACCGACTATCTTTATCAAGTTATTAGTCGGACTAATCTAGTGGATTTTTTATCGTGTTCATAAAAATAATTGCCCCTAATTCGCTCAAATCAATGCCTCCCACAATAGCGAAAAATAACCAAATACAGATATTGCAAGCAGTACAATTACTAAAACGATTTTTAAGCACAGTATTGCTGAGAGTCCAAAGAACTTGGCATTCACAAAATGATAAACACTAAAAATATAAATAGGGTAAGCCACTATCAAAATCACTGGAATAATGACCGAAAGGTCTTCAGTAGAGCCTGGCGCATCAAACATCATTACCGAAGTGATGAGCACCATGGGCCAAAATAAAAGAAGCAATGCAACAGCAATATTTATGAGTAGCCTCATAATTTTTAAATCAAACCTCAGGTGCAAGTTGCTGGATCAAACTTTCGCTTCTATATTTTTTTAAAACAATATTACTGACCCAAATCACCCAAATAGCATCTAATACAAAAGTGATTTTCTGGAGAAATGGAAGAAAGTAGAAGCCTATTTTAGTTTGGAAACTTATAAAAACAACAAGGCTCATCATGTAGCAAGCATAAGCCAACTGTTTTAGTCGCTTGCCTTTATATTTCTGCACCTCAATAAAGAATGGAATTAAGGCTAAAGTTCCAAATACGCCCGTAAGTGTCACAATTAAGTCATGATATGGCGTATACATGAATATAAATACCGTCATGGTAATCACGCCAAATACGCGGATAAGCTTTGTTTTCAGGTTCTTCTTTTCAAATATTTCTGGAAGAATATAGAAGAAGGATATCATAGTAAAGCTCAGTACCAAATGTGCTACAATAGCCAGTGGTCTGGCTATATTAATTACTCCACCTGCACCAGTTGGGTTCATTAGATCACAAAGAAAATTATGAAAAAAACTGTGTTCTGTAGCATTAGGCACATTCACCGACCCTCCAGGGTAATAGGTCGTTGCCACTGAAAACAACATCAAATAAGCTACCATACCTACTATAGGGAAGTAGGGTGTATATTTTTTCATAGTCACTAAGTTCTTCAATAAAACAGTATACCCAGTAATAGGTTTAATATTGAGGCTTAAATTTTATTTAACCAAAGCTCAACTTTTTATGTGTCATAATTAACATAACTGCTCTAAAAGTTGTTGACTTACCAGTCCTAATATGCTCATGAGTGATCAAATAACCACCATTACTTTTTTTCAATTTAAGTCATTTACGGCTAAATTTTGGGCCTTATCACAAATGCAATTTGCCCATAAAGCATTGTCAAAAGTTAATGGACAATCTTTTTATAAATTAATGGGGAGTGGTAGAGACAGTGGTTTTAGTATTTGGCCAGACTTCTCTACTTATGCGCTTCTACAAGTTTGGGAGAATGAGGATACGGCCAATAAATTTTTTAAAAGCTCAATAACTATTGAAGACTACCGATACAGGGCAGAAAAAGTGCATACGATTTTTTGTAGGAGCATTACATCTCACGGTTATTGGAGTAATAAGAATCCGTTTGAACAAAATCCTGCTTTATCAGATAATGAGTCGCCCATAGTAGTATTAACAAGGGCTACCATAAAATGGCGGCATTTATACAAATTTTGGAAGTATGTGCCCACCTCTTACATTCCCTTAGCAGCAAACCAAGGATTGATATACTCAAAGGGAGTAGGTGAGTGGCCCATGGTGCAAATGGCAACCGTTAGCCTATGGAAAAGTGCAGAGTCTATGAAACAGTTTGCCTATCAAAGCAAAGAGCATCAACAGGCTATAAAAATGACCAAGGATATTAAATGGTATAAGGAAGAGCTATTTGCTCGATTTAAACCCTATAAAACATTAGGACCAGATATTTTTTAACAATGCTTTGATAAATGGGGCTTTTTGAAATTTATTGATCAGCACTATCTCTTGTGACAGGCTAGTTTCTTCATCGAGGAAGGATAGAATAATGTCAATTTTATTCTTTTTGTACATGTCACTAAAAATTGATTCCCCTAAATAATTTTGGTCATTTAGCACCTTTAGGA
This sequence comes from uncultured Roseivirgaceae bacterium, assembly GCA_964351175.1. GTDB lineage: Bacteria > Bacteroidota > Bacteroidia > Cytophagales > Cyclobacteriaceae > Fulvivirga. The sequence continues at coordinate 2,069 of CAYGNU010000625.1, forward strand.
ATATTGAATCAAAGAAAAGAAATTTCTTTTTTATGATGTTTGATGACGGTTTGATTCCTTTTTTGATGTTTTCAATGACCTTCAGGCTGGATCTTTCAGCATTTTTGAAAGAATAGCCAGAGGAGGGTTTAACCCATCCGCCTGCTGTTCCTATTTTTGTAATCTGATTGGTATGGTGTTTATGAAAAGGATAGTTACTCATCGGAATCACACCCTTTTCAATATGTTTGATGATATAATTCTTAATGCCTAATATTTCTTCCACATAGTTTTTAAGCATTTTATCATAGTCTTCTTCATTAGCCAAAGCTTTGGAAAAGAAGGTATATTCTAATAGCGCACTTCTTTTGGATGTAGGCAGTACGTACATAAAGCTTGTGGTAGAAGGCCATTTAACACTAAAATCCATCATCGTAAATGACGAGTCATCAAAATGATCTTCACCTGTTTCTATCACCCAGCCTTTAAAATGCTGCAATATTCGGGTGTAATTATCTTCATGAGAGTAAAACTCATCGTTAATGCGACTATCAAATATATGTTTGGCCACATATGAATTTTTATTCGTCTTTATGGTCACATTGTCTTGACACTGAATGCCTTCAACATCTTCATTAACAGTCTTAAAATTATCGGACTGACTAATTTTACCTTTAGCGTGATTGTAAAAATCTAAAGCCTGCACCATTTTATAGTTATAGGCCTCTAATGAAATATTCAAGTGATCAAATGAATTGATAAACTGGCAGGTATTCCAAGATTTAGTAGCTATTTCGTCCCAGTTGCCTTTTCCTTTTTCCCAAAAG
>CAYGNU010000626.1:0-2868 GCA_964351175.1 uncultured Roseivirgaceae bacterium
ACACCACTCAGCGTACGGTTCTCGTACTGAGCGGTTCATTAAGTAATGGAGATATTCGTCCACTTATAGCCCAAATCACTCCTTTGCCTCACCCATCACTGGAAGACTTGACTGATAAGGAGCAGTTTCGCTAGATTAGTGCTTTTTACAACTGGCGGGCTGCTCTCGTCATATATACGATTATGCAATATCAGAACTTAAAACAATTAAAATTCATATCTAAATGTTGCACCAAAGGTTCTTGGAGCTCCGTAAAAAGCTTCGGTTAACCCAAATGAACTATTTCCACCTTGAATTACAGCCTCGTTTGTCAGGTTTTTACCCCAAATCATAAGCTGATATTTATCTTTAAACGTCAACCCTACATTAGTTGATAATAAAGAGAAAGCAGATTGATATAATGCAGTTGTATTTTGACGATTATGAAAAGTTCCATCTTGATAGCTATAGTCTGCTCTCACATTTAGCTTTAATTCTTTGGTAAGCTGAGGAGAAAAAGCTGCACCAACTCCAAATTGAGACGCAGGTGTTTTCTCATACTTAGATTCCAAAGTTAATCCAGAAGATGGGTTAACAATTGTGTATCGAGCATCTGTTAAGCCTGCAAATGCATTTATATAAAAGTTTTTTCCAATTCTTGTTGTTACTTCTAATTCAACACCTAAAATTTCTCCTTTCACTCTGTTTTGAATGAGTACTTCTTCCGCAGTAACAGAGTCAGTTTGTATTTCTGCTATATCTGTTATGAAACCGGAGAGATTTAGGCGTGTATTTTTTCCTATATCACTTTTCATACCTAACTCAAGATTTCTAGCTGTTTCCGGATTATACATTTGAATGCCATCTGCCGATTGGCTAGGTTGTGCACTAAACCCTCCACTCTTAAAACCATGCGCAAAATTCAAATACGTTAATACTTTTTCAGTAGCCTGATATTCCAATGCAAAATGACCTGTTAACATACTCCAATCTGCTTCATTCACGGTATTCTCTGGAACAATGTAAGCTCTGCTGGCAATTTTTTGATGGGTGGCAGTGAATGTTTTATCATCATTGGATAATCTCAAACCTCCTGCTACTGTCCATTTTTTAGAGAAATCATAAGATAGGTTCACGTATGCAGCTAAGTTGTTATTTTCTGAATTATTGTCTATGCTTCTGGTGAAATCCAATTCTTGATTTGCCGGGTTATTAGCTCCACCATAAGGACCTTCAACTTCCGATTCATCTGCTGCTTCTAAAGCTTCATACAAGCCAGAGACATCTTCTACCAATCTGCTTTCCTCAGTGCTTTCAGTCATATAATAAGCACCTACTAACCAGTTGAATTTAGATGGTTTCTTATTGTAAAATTGTAGCTCGGCACTTGTAGAAATGGAGTTAAATTCTGTAGATGATTGTAAAAAGTTTATTGGGCTATGATCTCCATCTTTTGCAAAGCTGGAGTTCATATTTCTATGGCCAATAATTAATTTACTTTCCGCCTTTCCTAAGTCTAGTTTTGCAGTCCCGTTCACCCCAAAGGCATCTAGGTTATTGATGCTTGCGCCCGTGGCATTTGTTTGGTAGGGAGCTGATGTAATCACATTAGAAAAAGGATCAACGCCCAATAATTGCTTGTAAATCCCTGCAAACTGGAAAGCACTAGAATCAGCTGCTACCAAAGAGGAAGCCATTGACCCTGCCTCGGTTCTTGTGTAATCAAATCCCAAGTCAAGCACCAGTTTATTAGTAGGCTCAGCTCTTAATTTACCTCTTAAAAACAAGGTGTTATCATCTCCTTGAGCCTGCGAATCGTCTAAAACTCTTTTGGTATAACCATCTCTTGATCTATAGACTGTACTAATGTTTGCGGCTACTTTATTACTGATGGGAATATTGGCACTTCCTCTAAATTGAAGTAGATTGAAATTTCCACCACTGATTTCAGCAGAACCAAAAAGAGAATCCATTATAGGGGTAGCTGTGGTGATATTAATAGCTCCACCAATAGTGTTTCTACCAAACGTTGAGCCTTGTGGACCTCTTAATACTTCAACTTGCGAACCTTGCATATCAAATAAAGTGCCTATCGTACGTGGTATGTATACACCATCTATATACACCCCAACTCCAGGATCTGATGTACCCCTATAATTACTTTGACCAATTCCTCTAATAAAAATTGAATTTCCAAAAGCCGTCCCCACTTGTCCGTTGTTTATAACTAAGTTGGGTGTAAATCGGGTAATATCTGTTAATTGAGTAGCGTTTCTATCTTCTAATTCTTTAGCTGTAAAAGCAGTTAAGGAAAACGGTACAGACTGAGAAAGTTCAGGAACTCTTCTGGCAGTAATTTCCGTGTCTACTAATGTTGAGTCTGTGTCAGAATTTTGAGCAACAAGAATGTTGGATGACATTACCAAAATACAAATTGAAAAAACTAAAGTCTTTACTTGGGAATAGTTCAATATATTTATCATGGCATTAATTTTTAATGATTTTACTTGATATAAGTATTGGACAAAATTCAGTTTGATGGAACTGAAAAAAAATAAGATAGATTAAGAAAGTAGATCTTGCTAGCGCTACATATACTGACTAGTGATAATCATGACCTTGCAGAAAGGGCTATTTCATATACTTGAATAGGATGTATTAATCTTTTGAAAGAAATAATTAGTTACTATTATAAATAGTAAATTAAGGAGAAATAACAACGTACAACTGTTAGATCCAACCTCATAAGTCAATCTAATAACATGGACTTTAAAAATCTTAAAACGAAAAATCTAGAGAAAGGAACAGTACTATTAAGTCCTGGGCAAAAATGCAACTACGGGTACAGAGTAATAAGCGGCTGTCTTAAAAGCTATGTCTTAGATAGTT